>JBNJCV010000014.1:0-33028 GCA_051744245.1 Actinomycetota bacterium
CAGGCCCCGGATTTTTTAATTGTTTTAAAAGTGCAATTGTGGTAATATAATTTTCTATAATTATTCTTTAATTATTTTACATTATGAACAGCAGAGGCAGAGCAAAAGGAATAACAACTAAAAGGTTCCAGGGAGCAATAAGCTTGCTGCCTTTAAGCTTGCCATCAATTGTCATTATTTCCCTAGTCTGCATTTTACTAGTCGGTATTCTATCCTAAGTTTTAGGATTACTGCTAGTAATAATTGTTATTTAATCCTATAACTTTATTTGTATTTTTCTATGTTTGTGATTTTGAATTTTTTTAAATAAATAAGGAGGAAAATTGCGAAGCGACGACATGAAAAAAGGAATTGAAAGAGTTCCTCACAGGTCCTTGTTAAAGGCAATGGGTTTAAGTGATGAAGAGATATCCAGACCCATTATAGGGGTGGTAAATTCTGCAAATGAATTAATACCTGGCCATATACATCTAGATAAAATTACAGAAGCAGTTAAGGCAGGGATCAGGGTTGGCGGTGGGACTCCCCAGGAATTTTCAACAATTGGGGTATGTGATGGAATTGCCATGAACCATAAGGGAATGAAATATTCTCTGGCTAGCCGTGAAATAATTGCTGACAGCATTGAAGCTACGGCCATGGCTCATCCTTTTGATGGTTTGGTTCTGGTTACCAATTGTGACAAGATAGTGCCCGGTATGCTTATGGCAGCGTTAAGGCTTAATATTTCCTCCCTGATAATAAGTGGTGGACCAATGTTGGCTGGCAAACTGGATGAAAATATTATTGATCTGGGCAACTGTTTTGAAGCTGTAGGAAAGTACAGGAAGGGCCAGTATAGTGATGAAGACCTGTATAACCTGGAAGAAGAAGCTTGCCCCACCTGCGGAAGTTGCTCCGGAATGTATACTGCCAATTCAATGAATTGCCTGTCTGAAGCCATTGGTTTGGCTTTGCCGGGAAATGGAACAATTCCTGCTGTTTTGTCCAAAAGGGTGAGATTGGCAAAAATGGCAGGAATAAAGATTATGGAGCTTGTCCAAAAGAATATAAAGCCAAGGGATATTGTAAATGCAGGCTCGGTCAAGAATGCACTGGCAGTTGACATGGCATTGGGATGTTCTACCAATACTGTTTTGCATTTGCCGGCTATTGCAAATGAAGCAAAAGTTGATTTTTCATTAAAACTGGTTAATGAAATTAGTAAAAAAACGCCAAACCTTTGCAGGTTAAGCCCGGCGGGAGAATACCATATTGAAGATTTATATAAGGCTGGCGGCATACAGGCAGTAATGAATGAGCTGCTCCAGAATAATTTGATAGATGGGGAACAGATTACGGTAACTGGCAAAAAAGTTAAGGAAAATGTAAGTGGGGCTCAAATTAAGGACGAAAAGATTATTAAAACTGTTAAACAACCTTATTCAAAGGATGGAGGGATAGCAATACTCTGGGGTAACCTGGCACCAGAGGGATGTGTAGTGAAAAAATCTGCAGTTGATCCTTCAATGATGGAGCATAAGGGAAAGGCAAAAGTATTTAATAGCGAAGAAGAGACTATGGATGCCATCTTAAATGGAAGGGTTGAAAGCGGGGATGTAGTTGTAATCCGTTACGAAGGGCCCAAAGGAGGCCCTGGAATGAGGGAAATGCTGTCACCTACCGCCTCAATTGCTGGTATAGGCTTGGGCAAGGAAGTGGCTTTAATTACCGACGGAAGGTTTTCCGGAGCTACTAAAGGAGCTTCCATAGGTCATATATCCCCTGAAGCTCAGGCAGGTGGTCCCTTGTGTATAGTAAAAAACGGGGACCTGATTGAAATTAATATAAATGATTGCAAGATCAACCTTCTGTTAAGCAATGATGAAATTAAAAGCAGGATGGACAAGTGGGTTCCGCCTGAACCAAAAATAAAAGAAGGCTACCTGTTAAGGTATTCAAAGCTGGTATCTTCTGCTTCAGAAGGGGCAGTATTGAAATAGGTATTTAGTTAAATTTTATAATTATTAATAATTGAAAATACAGTTAAAGATGGTATAATCATTCAAACTGTTATAAAGTTGTTACTAACTCAATTAGGGAGTTGATTATGAGTAAAATAACTGGCGCGCAGATGACCATAAAATGTTTAAAGGAAGAGGGTGTAGATGTAATCTTCGGTTACCCTGGTGGTAAGGTAATTCCCCTATACGATGCATTGTTTGACAGTGACATAAAGCATGTGCTGGTTAGGCACGAACAATGTGCGGCGCACGCGGCGGACAGTTATGCTAGGGCTACTGGAAAGGTTGGGGTGTGTGTTTCTACTTCCGGGCCTGGCGCAACCAATTTAGTTACGGGCATAGCAAATGCCCACATGGATTCTGTTCCTATAGTTGCCTTTACTGGCCAGGTAGCTACCGGGGAAATAGGTACTGATGCTTTCCAGGAGGCTGATATTACTGGGATTACTGCACCGATAACTAAGCATAATTACCTGGTAAAGGATATAAAAAACTTGCCTTCGATAATTAAGGAAGCCTTCTATATTGCTTCTACTGGAAGGCCTGGTCCTGTTGTTATTGATGTACCTGTTGACATATCTACTGCTTTGATAGAAGGGGATACAAAAGGTATTATTGAGTTGCCGGGATACAAGCCTACCCTGAGAGGGAACCAAAAACAGATAAAACAGGCAGTGGATAAAATTCTTAACAGCAAAAAGCCGGTAATTTTTTCAGGTGGAGGAGTTATTTCTTCTAATGCTAGTGAAGAATTAATAGAATTTGCTAGGAAGGCAAGGATACCTGTTATTACTTCGCTTATGGGGATAGGGTCTTTTCCCGAGGTTGACGAGCTGGCCCTCCATATGCCTGGAATGCATGGAACCAGATATGCAAATATAGCTTTTACTGAAGCCGATTTAATCATAGCAGTAGGGGTAAGGTTTGATGACCGGGTTACCGGAAAGATATCTGAGTTTGCTCCTAATGCAGATATCATCCATATAGACATAGATCCTGCTGAAATTGGAAAGGTTTTAAAAACTATGATTCCCATTGTTGGCGATGCAAAAGTGGTATTAAAAGACCTGATGCAGAGGTATTTTAGTAAGGATAGCGAAAAAAGCATTGCCAAGAAGGAAAAATGGGTAAATTTTTTAATGGATTTAAAAAAGAATCATCCTTTAAAATATGACCAGGATTCATCTAACCTGAAGCCTGCATATATTATGGAAAAGCTTTATGACCTTACTAAAGGAGATGCCATAATTTGTACAGAAGTGGGCCAGAACCAAATGTGGGCAGCCCAATTTTATAAGTTTACTAAGCCCAGGACCTTTATATCTTCGGGCGGACTTGGCACTATGGGTTTTGGACTTCCTGCTGCTATAGGGGCGAAGGCTGGCCGGCCTGATAAGCAGGTTATTGATATTGCAGGGGATGGAAGTATCCAAATGGTTTCACAAGAAATGGCCACAGCTGTCAGTAATAAGTTGCCGGTAAAGATTATGTTGTTAAATAATGGGTACCTGGGAATGGTAAGGCAGTGGCAGGAATTATTTTTTGACCGGAGGTATTCCCAGACTTGCATACAGGGTTGTGTGGATTTCGTAAAATTAATAGAAGCTTATGGTGGCGTTGGCATGAGAGTAAAAGAAAAAAAAGAAGTAGAGGGAGCCATTAAAAAAGCATTAGAAATAGATAATACGGTGCTTATAGATTTTTGGATTGAAAGTGAAGAAAATGTTTATCCAATGGTAGCGCCCGGTGCACCAATAAGTGAAATGTTAGAGCATACATAGGTGGTACGCATGAATCATATAATATCAGTATTAGTAGAAAATAAGGCTGGGGTATTAGCCAAAATTTCAGGCTTATTCAGCAGGCGGGGTTTTAACATTGAGAGCTTGGCGGTTGGCCCTACCGAGGATGAGGAAATATCCAGAATAACTATTCTAGTTAATGCAGACAAAAAGGGAATTGAACAAGTTGTAAAGCAGCTATATAAGTTAATAAATGTGATAAAAATACAGGAGTTGGACCCAGCCAATGTAGTAGAGAGGGAATTGGTTTTGATAAAGGTTGCTACTGATGCAAAGAGCAGGGCTGAAATATTGGAAATAGTAAATATTTTCAGGGCTAATATAGTTGATGTTGCTAAAAAATCACTGCTTATAGAGATTACCGGGACCAGCAGCAAGGTAGAGGCCATGAAAGAGCTGCTTGACCCATATATTATAGAGCTTACCCGTACAGGAAAGATAGCATGCAGCAGGGGAAGCAAAAGAGTTTAATAAATTGTTAACCAATGTTTGTAAGGAGTTAAGGTGAAGAAGAAATATGTAATGACACCAGGGCCAACGGCCATATCAGAAGACGTCCTACTGGAACATTCAAGGCCGTTAATGCACCACAGGTCCCCTGAATTTTCGGAAATATTTACAGAAGTAACCGAAAAACTGAAAAAATTAATGAAAACAAGTAATGATGTATTTGTTTTAACTTCTTCCGGGACGGGAGGAATGGAAGCAGCAGTTACTAATGCTTTCTCTAGGGGGGATAAAGTTCTGGTGGCTAACCTGGGCAAATTTGCAGAAAGGTTTGTTAAAATAGGCAAGGAATTTGGTTTGGATGTCCTTTCCCTTGATTATGAATGGGGCCAGGCGGTAAACCCCAGTGATATTAAGGATATGCTGGACCAGAATACCGGTATTAAAGGGGTGATGTTCCAATTTAGCGAAACTTCAACTGGTGTTTTAAATGATGTAGAAAAAATCGGGAATATAGTAAAAGATTACGGGGCAATAACAATAGTTGATGCTATTAGTGGCATTGGGGCATCGGACTTACAAACCGATAACTGGAATTTGGATATTGTTATAGGGGGTTCGCAAAAAGCATTAAGCGCTCCAACAGGGGTTGCCTTTATAAGTGTTAGCCAAAAGGCATGGAAGTTGATTGAAAAATCCAATCTCCCGAGATTCTATTTTGACCTTTTAGCTGCAAGGGAAGCTGCTTCAAGGAAGCCTCCCCAGACACCGTGGACTCCGGGTATATCTATAATAGTAGCAATGAATAAAGCTTTAGATAGGCTTCTTGAAGAAGGACTGGAGAATTCCTATAAAAGGCATAAAGTATTGGCTAAAGCAACTCAGAAAGCGGTTGAAAAGATAGGGCTGAATTTGTTTGTAAAAGATGAAGCTATAAGAGGGGATTCCGTAACTTCAGTAGAGGTTCCTGAAGGTGTAGACGGAAAAAAGGTAACTAATATTATGAGGACCAAATATGGTGTCCAGATTGCTGGAGGACAGGGTAAATTAAAGGGGAAAATATTCAGGATCGCGCATTTAGGCTGGTGTGGCATTTTTGATACTATTGTTGCTATATCGGCTTTGGAAATGGCTTTAAAAGACCTGGGTTATGGTTTTGAATTCGGTGCAGGTATTGCTGAAGCCCAAAGGGTATTTTATGAAAACAGTTATTTAGAATAAATTTTGTGAGGGAGAAAAGATGGCCAAGAAAATAATAATTACAGATAAAGTTACAGATGGAACAAAAGAAATGCTTAAAAAGCATTTAATGGTTGATGAAAAAATAGGCTTGACTCCTAAGCAGTTAAAGGAAATTATTGGTAACTACAATGCTATTGTTATCAGGAGCGGCACTAAACTTACTGCAGACATTATTGAGAAGGCGGATAAAATGGAGATAATAGGTAGGGTTGGCATCGGAGTAGATAATGTTGATTTGGATGCTGCCACCAAAAAGGGAATCGTAGTGGTAAATGCGCCAGCAAGCAATGCGGTTACTGTGGCTGAGCATACCATAGGACTTCTAATAGCCATAGCCAGAAAAATACCCAAGGCAGATTCTTCCTTGAAGAGCGGGAAATGGGAAAAGTCAAAATTTAAGGGAATAGAAATTGAAGGAAAAACCTTAGGGATAGTAGGTTTTGGTCAGATTGGAGGACTGGTTGCTAAAAAAGTAATGGGGTTGGGAATGAATGTTATTGCCTTTGACCCTTTTGTTTCAGAAAGCAGGTTTAACCAGTTAGGGATAGAAAAGGCAAATAAGCTGGAAGACCTTTACCAGGGATCAGATTTTATAACTATACACTTGCCAAAGAATAAAGATACTTTGGGAATGTTTAATAAAAAAGAATTTTACAAAATGAAAAAAGGCACTATCATACTGAATGTCGCAAGGGGCGGGATTGTGGTAGAAAAAGACCTGGCAGAAGCAATAGAAGAAGGTCAGATAGGCGGGGCAGCAATTGACGTTTATGAAAGCGAGCCTTGCACTGATTCTCCAATATTTAAATTGGACGAAGTTGTTTGTACACCCCACCTGGGAGCTTCTACAAAAGAAGCCCAGAATAGGGCGGGAACCATAATTGCTGAGCAGGTAATAAGTTTTTTAAAAGGGGGGACTCCAGCCTTTCCGGTTAATGCTCCTTCAGTCAGGCCAGAGGTCATGGAAGCAATATCCCCCTATTTTGATCTTTGCGACAATATAGGTTCCCTGTTTGCAGGGTTGTTTGAGGGAAACCTTGAATCTATAAAAATAATTTTTAGGGGTAAAATAGCGGAGTATGATGTAAGTATCCTAAAATCTAGGATACTGGTTAAAATTTTACAGAAATACTCAAGGGAAGTGAACTTAATTAATGTAAACCTTGTAGCAAAAGAAAATGGCCTAGAAATAGAGGAAGTTAAAAGCGGACAACCTAGCAATTATGTGAATTTGGTTACTCTTGAAGGCATAGGCAAAGACAGCAAATTAACTATTTCAGGCACAATTACCGGGAAAAATAATAAGCCTAGGTTTATCGGAATTGATGAATTTGAGTTAGATATGGTGCCTTCAAAACATATGGCTTTTATAAGGTATAAAGATATTCCAGGGCAAATAGGAAAAATTGGAACTGCATTTGGGAAATTAAATGTAAATATTGCAGCAATGCATGTGGGAAGAAAAAAAATGAGCGGTGATGCTGTAATGGGTTTAAATTTGGATTCTGAAGTTACGTCGGATATGTTAGAAGATTTTAAAAAGATTTCAGGTTTTGAGAATATAAAAATAGTTAATTTATAGGATAGGGCTGTTAAGTTATGTCCAGAAAAATATATATATTTGATACAACCCTGAGAGATGGGGAGCAGGCTCCGGGTATACATTTAAATGTGAAAGAAAAATTGGAAATAGCCGAACAGCTGGAGAAACTGAATGTAGATATTATTGAAGCAGGGTTTCCCGTCTCTTCAGAAAGTGATTTTAAGGCTGTGCAAGAGATATCTAAGCAAATTAAAAGCAGGGGAGTGGCAGCTTTGGCAAGAGCTGTGCCCAAGGATATTGAAGCTGCGGGTAATGCCTTAAAAGGGGCTGCTCAGCCGGTGATACATACTTTTATTTCTTCTTCTGATATACATCTTAAATACCAGTTCAAAAAAACCAGGGAAGAAGCATTGGAGATGGCAAGAACTGCAGTAAAAAAGAGCAGGAATTATACAGATATAGTGGAATTTTCTGCCATGGATGCAACCAGGAGCGATTGGGATTTTTTATCCAAGCTGTTTGAGGTTGCTATTGAGAGTGGGGCAAAGATTTTAAATATACCGGATACTGTAGGGTATTCTATCCCCAATGGATTTGCAAAACTGGTAGAGTACATAAAAAATAATGTGAAGGGCATAGAGGATACTATAATAAGCGTGCACTGCCATAATGATTTAGGACTGGCAGTGGCCAATTCTGTTGTTGCTGTTGAGAAGGGAGCCAGTCAGGTTGAATGTGCTGTAAATGGCATTGGTGAAAGGGCAGGAAATGCATCTTTGGAAGAAGTTGCCATGATTATAGATACCCGGAAAAAAGACCTGGGAGTTTATACAGATATAAATACGAGGGAAATTATCAGGACCAGCAGCCTTGTAAGGTACCTTACGGGTTATGCAGTGGCTCCAAACAAAGCTATAGTCGGAAGGAATGCATTCAGGCATGAAGCTGGCATCCACCAAGATGGCATGCTAAAGGATAGGACTACTTACGAGATTATAAAGCCGGAAGATATAGGTGTAAAATCTTCCAAGCTTATACTGGGAAAGCATTCAGGAAGACATGCTTTTATGAAGAGGCTGGAAGAGCTTGGCATAGAGCTAAAGGAAGATAATTTAGAAAAAGTTTTTACAAGATTTAAAAACCTGGCAGAAAAAAAAGGTTTTATTAATGACAAAGATCTTAAAGCTATAGTTGAGAATGAAATCAGAGAGGTTTCAGAATATTTTAAACTTGATTATTATCAGGTATTAAGCGGATCCAACATAAAAGCGACCTCTACTGTGGGGATAGTAGTAGAGGGAGAGCTGAAGCAGTCGGCTGCTTACGGAGACGGTCCTATAGATGCGTCTTTTAAGGCTATAGATTTGATAACTGAGCTTAATACTAAACTCGTGGATTATAATATTGAGGCAGTTTCTGAAGGAAAAGACGCTATAGGGTCTGTCCGTATTGTGGTGAGCTCGAATGGAACTGAAGTTATGGGGAGCGGAATATCTACAGATATTGTTGAAGCTAGCATTAAAGCCTATATAGATGCAATGAACAGAATAATGGAAAGTATGTAAAAGGAGATAAAATTGCCAGTATCAAGACCACAAACAATGGCACAAAAAATTATTTCAGCGCATTGCGGTAAGGATTATGTTAGTGAAGGGGAACTAGTAAATGCAAATGTGGATATAGTTCTTGGAAATGATATAACTATGCCCCTTGCAATATCGGAATTTAAGAAAATTGGGGCAGACAAGGTGTTTGACCATAAAAGAATTGTAATAGTTCCTGACCATTTTACTCCTAATAAGGATATAAAATCTGCCGAGCAAAGCAAAATTGTAAGAAAATTTGCAGAGGATTTTAACATTGAAAATTATTTTGAAGTTGGCAGGATGGGTATAGAGCATGCCTTATTGCCAGAACAGGGCCTGGTAACTGCGGGAGACCTTATTGTAGGGGCTGATTCACATACCTGTACTTATGGTGCCCTAGGGGCAGCTGCAACTGGCGTGGGCAGCACTGATGTTGCAGTAGCTATGGCTACAGGCAAGTTATGGTTTATGGTTCCCTCAAGCTTAAAATTTATTTATAAAGGTAAGCTTAACCCCTGGGTTACAGGAAAAGATTTAATACTTTATACTATAGGCAAAATAGGGGTAGATGGTGCCCTTTACAAATCGATGGAATTTAGCGGCCCTGTAGTCAGCCAGTTATCCATGGATTCCCGGTTTACCATGTCCAATATGGCGATAGAGGCTGGCGGAAAGTTTGGAATAATTGAATTTGACCAAAAAACAAAGCAGTATCTTGAAAAGAGGGCAAAAAGGCCCTTCAAAATATTTAGAAGTGATGAAGGGACAGATTACGAACATATATATGAGATTGACTGCGGAGATATTGAATTACAGGTTTCTATCCCCCATCTACCATCCAATGCCAGGAGTGCAAAGAAACTGGGGAGGATAAAAATAGACCAGGTAGTAATAGGGTCATGCACTAACGGGAGACTGGAAGATTTAGAGATAGCTGCAAAAATTTTGAAAGGCAATAAGGTTTGCAAGCACTTAAGGGTAATAATTATTCCTGCTACTCAAAATATATACCTGGAGGCAATGGACAGAGGGATAATAAAAGATTTTATAGAAGCTGGGTGTGTAGTTAGCACTCCCACTTGCGGACCTTGTCTGGGAGGACATATGGGTATTTTGGCAAAAGGCGAAAAAGCCCTCTCTACAACCAACAGGAATTTTGTAGGCCGGATGGGTCACCCGGAAAGTGAAGTTTATTTGTGTGGTCCTGCAGTTGCTGCTGCATCAGCTATTACGGGAAGGATAACAGTTCCGGAGGAGGTAAATAAATGAAGATAAGAGATAGAGCTTTAAAATATGGTGATAATGTAGATACTGATGTAATAATACCTGCAAGGTATCTGAATACCAGCGACCCTGGGGAGTTGGCCATGCATTGCTTTGAAGACCTGGACAGGGATTTTAAGAGAAAGCTGAAGCAAAAAAAGATTATAGTGACAGGCGAAAATTTTGGCTGTGGTTCTTCCCGTGAACATGCTCCATTGTCCATAAAAGGAAGTGGTGTTAAGTTGATAATAGCTAAATCTTTTGCGAGAATCTTTTTTAGGAATGCTATAAATATCGGAATGCCGGTTATACAAAGTGGGGAAGCAGCAGAAAAAATTAAAGAAGGGGACCGCCTTGAAGTAGATTTAGATGCAGGAACGGTTCGAGATTTAGACCAAAATATTGATTTTAATGTTAAACCAGTTCCCGAGTTTATACAGCAAATTATCAAGAATGGCGGCTATATAAATTTTATACGTAAAGAACTAAAGTCAGGGCAAGCTTAAGAAAAATGCTTTTAGAAAAGGTCTTACTATGAAAGAAAATAAAATATATACATATGATACTACTTTAAGAGATGGAGCACAGAGTGCAGATATTTCATTCTCGGTAAGGGATAAATTAAGCATAATAGATAAACTGGACAGTATTGGTATTGATTATATTGAAGTGGGCTTTCCTGCATCTAATCCCAAGGATGAGGAATTATTCACTGAACTTAAGAATAAAAAATATTCGTATTCTAAAATAGTCTCCTTTGGAAGAACTAGGTATAAAAATTCCAAAGCGGAAAATGATAATAATTTGAAATTACTTGTAGAGTCTGAAACAGATAGTGTTTGTATTTTTGGTAAGTCTTCTGATCTCCACGTGCAGAAAGTGATAGAAACATCACTGGACAATAATTTGGAGATGATTTTTGATTCCATCCAGTACCTTAAGAAATATTTTGCAGAGGTTATTTTTGATGGCGAGCACTTCTTTGATGGTTTTGTGAACAACAGGGATTATGCCTTGAAAACATTAAAGGCAGCAGAAGATGCGGGTGCTGATTTTATAGTATTATGTGATACTAATGGGGGCTTTCTTCCAGGGAATAGTTTAGCGGTTGTAAGAGATGTCAGTAAGATTATAAGCACGCCCCTGGGAGTACACTTTCATAATGATAGCGGCTGTGCTGTTGCAAATACAGTTTATTCAACCGGAGAAACCCCCAAAGTTAAAATGGTACAGGGAACTATTAATGGCTACGGCGAAAGGTGTGGCAATGCAGATTTGTGCCAGATAATACCTAATTTGGAAATAAAACTTAAAAAGCAATGTTTAAAATCTGACAACCTTAAACATATTACAAGTCTTTCTAGGTTTGTAAGCGAGATTGCCAACCAGATTGCTAATAACCATCAACCTTTTGTTGGGCAGAGTGCATTTGCTCATAAGGGCGGTATGCACGTAAGTGGGGTAAGTAAAATCTCTAAAGCTTTTGAGCATATCAAGCCGGAATTGGTGGGAAATACTAGGCAGATTTTAATATCGGAGCTGTCCGGTAAAAAATCTATAATTTTAAAAGCCAAAGAATTCGGCATAAACTTAGAGGATGATTTGGAGGTAGTTTCTCACATATTAAATAAGATACAAACCCTTGAGCACGAAGGATACCAGTTTGAGGCTGCAGATGGAAGTTTTGAATTATTGGTTAAGGAAATAACTGAAGTTAAGAAAAAGTTTTTTAAGTTGGAAAGTTTCAGGGTTTTAAATGAAAGAAGATCTGATAATGAAATGCTGTCTGAAGCTACTGTAAAGGTCTATATTGGGGGCAGCAGAATAATTGAAACGGCTGAAGGTAATGGCCCCGTAAATGCCCTTGATAAAGCCCTGAGGAAAGCCATAGGCAGTTGCTATCCCGATCTTGAAAAAATTGAATTGTCGGATTTTAAGGTTAGGGTGTTAAATGCTAAAAAGGGTACAGCTGCAGTGGTTAGGGTTTTGATAGAATCTACAGATGGGGAAAAAAGCTGGGGTACCATTGGAGTATCCAACAATATTATAGAAGCAAGTTGGGAAGCTTTAGAAGACAGCATAATCTATGGGCTCATGCATGTAGAAAATTCCCAAAAGAAACAGTCCTAGAAGTTTTTATTGTCTCAAAATATACACTATAGTGTTTTATTTACATTTATATTTCCATAATTTTAGAAAAGGGGGATAAATGTTTTGGAGAAGTAAAGACATATTGGGAAGGCCCCAGAATTCAATTAAAAGGTCACTTTATAAGTCAATGGGTTTCTCGGATGAAGATTTATCCAAACCTATTATTGCTGTTGCTAATTCATATAACAATATTTGTACTGGACATTTTGGATTAAATGCAATTGCAGAAAAAGTGAAGGAAGGTATAAAGGGTGCAGGAGGGACTCCGGTTGAGTTTGGGACTATTGCAGCATGTGACGGTATAGCTGAAGCTTCTAAGGGAATGAGGTATATTCTTCCTACCAGAGAGATTATTGCAGCCAGCATAGAATTGATGGTAGAAGCTCACCACCTTGACGGAGTAGTTTTGCTAGGCTCTTGTGACAAAATTGTTCCAGGTATGCTCATGGCTGCAGCCAGGTTGAATATCCCTTCAATACTGGTAAATAGTGGCCCTATGCTGCCAGGAGTTGTAGAAAAGTATAATCCTTACGGTGGTAATGAAATTGATGGTTCTGCCTTAGTGGCGTATGGGGAAAAATTAAAGGAAGGTAAGATAACGGAAAAGGAGTTTATAGAACTTGAAAATAACGCACAGCCTACTCACGGTTCTTGCTCCATGCTGGGGACGGCTAATACCATGTGTTGTATAGCAGAGGCAATTGGGCTTTCTCTCCCGGGAAGCGCTATGATTCCTGCAGTTAATTCTAAAAGATTACAGATTGCCCAAAAAAGTGGCGGACAAATAATGGAGCTAATAAGAAAGAGCATAACTTCAAGAAAGATAATAAATGAGCAATCAATTAGGAATGCGATAATACTTAATTCAGCAATTGGGGGGTCAACAAATTCTGTCCTGCACCTGTTGGCTATAGCCAGGGATGCAGGAGTTGATTTAAGCCTGGATGAATTTTCTAAAATAAGCCAATCTGTCCCTTATATTGCTAAAATGATACCGCATGGAAGGTATAGTGTTATAGAGTTTTACAAAGACGGTGGTGTGTCTGCAGTTATGTCACAATTGGAAGATTTACTTAACTTGGATGCACTTACAGTTTCGGGGAAAAAATTATTAGAAAATATTAAAAATGCCAGCATTAATACTGGAAAGGTAATTACCTCTTCTGATAAGCCTTATAGGATTGGAGGAGGCATTAAGGCGCTAAAAGGCAATATTGCTCCTGATGGTGCTATAACTAGGCCTGCAGCAATCGACCCTTCACAGATGTATTTTAAGGGTAAGGCAAGGGTTTTTAATAGCGAAGATGATGCCAATAGGGCTATCGAGGCCCAGAAAATAAAAGCCGGGAATGTAGTGGTTATAAAATATGAAGGGCCCAAAGGTGGACCAGGAATGCCTGAAATGTGGAAAACTATGAAATTAATGAACGGAATAGGATTGTCAAGAGGAGTTGCCCTTATAACAGACGGGAGGTTTTCTGGCTCAAATAATGGATGTTTTGTCGGTCATATATCTCCTGAAGCAATAGAAGGAGGACCTTTTTCAGTAATTGAGGATGGCGATGAAATAATTATAGATATAGAAAATGGAAAATTGCAAGCAAATTTAACTGGAGAACAAATAGCAAGCAGGTTAAAGCGCTGGAAAGCTCCAAAGCCTAAAATAACTGGGGGCTATCTGGGCTTCTACTCCAAGGTTGTCTCTTCTGCTTCGGAAGGAGCAGTATTAGGCAAGCATTAAAGGTCTATTTAATTTCAATTTTGCATTGAAAATTTAATGACTTTTTTATAAAATTGGTGGAGTTTATTATTATCTTTTTTTCATTTAATAGTGGGAGGTTGTTTTGCTGTTTATTAGAATTTTACCTTTTATTGGATGTTTCGTCTCACTGGTCCTGGCTATTGTTTTTGCTTATTTAGTAAGTAAACAAAACAGGGGTAATAAGAGAATGAGGGAAATCTCAGATGCAATTTCTGCTGGGAGCAGGGCTTACCTCAATCAACAATTAAAGGTAATTGTTATCTTTTTTGTTGTTTTAGCGGCACTGATGGCTGTAATGGCAGGGTTTGGTTACCTTTCATTCGCAGCTATTCCTGCTTTTGCCACAGGTATGGGATTTAGCCTATTGATAGGATATGTGGGGATGTGGATTTCCACCACTGCTAATTCAAGGGTAACCCATGCTGCAAAAGAAAAAGGCCTTGGATCAGCAATGAATATAGCATTTACTGCAGCTTCATCTTCTGGGCTACTTCTTGCAACTGTGGCACTGTTTCATACGGCCTTCTGGTTTAATATGTTGTACTGGTGGTATGGCCGGACTGCAACAAGCCAGGTTGATATGTTAAACGAAGTAGTAACAGTTCTTATAACATTCATAATTGGTGCAAGCTTTGCTGCGTTTTTTATGAGAACCGGAGGAGGTATATTTACCAAGGCTGCAGATATGGGTGCAGATTATGTTGGAAAGGTTGAATCAGGTCTAAAAGAGGATGATTACAGAAATCCTGCTACTATTGCTGATAATGTCGGAGATAACGTAGGTGATGTTGGAGGAATGAAAGCAGATGCTTTTGAATCCTGGATAGGTGCTATAATTGCTGCGGAGTTTCTGGGCTTTCTTGCCTTTAGGAATTTACCGCTTATACTGGAAAGCATTATTCTGCCCATGATTTTAGCTACGGCAGGAGTATTTGCCTCCATAATTGCGATTTTTATAATCAAATTTGTAGTAAGCAGGTATAAGGAAACTGCCACTGTAAATCTATTAACCAGTACCACAATATCTGGACTTTTGATAACTGCAGTAATTACCATTATAATTGCTTTCTTTGCAGTTAGGCTGATAATGGGGCCTGCTTATAACTTCCTTTTCTATACAACTATAGGAGGTCTTGCTGTCGGGTTTTTGATAGGCCTTTTTACTCTTTTCTATACCGATGCAAAATACAGGCCTACCAGGAGTATTGCAGAAAGTGCCAAGACTGGGCCGGCTACACTTGTTGTAAATGGGCTCTCATATGGAATGGAAAGCACAATACTTCCAGCCCTTACCATAATCGGCGTAATGCTTTTTAGCTTTTATGTGTCGGGAGGGGCAACAGACTACAAAATGGGTCTTTATGGTGTAGCAATTTCTGCTGTGGCTATGCTTTCGACTGCACCATTTGTAGTAGCTATTGATGTTTATGGGCCTATAGCAGATAATGCTGGAGGCATATCAGAGATGGCAGAACTTCCGCCCGAGGTAAGGCATACTACAGACAAACTTGATGCTGTTGGTAATACTACTGCTGCTATTGGAAAAGGATTGCTAATAGGAAGCGCAGCAATAACCGCCCTGGTATTGGGGCAGACATATTTTTCCAAAATAGAGCTATTTAATGTGACTGTCCTGCTGGATTTTATGAAAGATCCTAAGATACTGGCCGGCTTATTTATGGGAGTTATATTGCCATTCCTTTTTACCTCGCTTTTGCTGGGAGCTGTAGGAAAGGCAGCAAATAAGGTTGTTGTGGAAGCCAGAAAACAGATAAAGGCTATAATGTCCGGTAAAGGAAAGGGAGATCCCGCGGCTTTTATTACCATTGTAACCAGGGCAGCACAGAGGGGAATAGTTATACCTGGCATATTAATTTTTGTTATTCCTGTAGTGGTAGGAATATTACTGGGGCCAGGAGCAGTAGTAGCCCTCATTATTGGTACATTACTTTCTGGCTTTGCCCAGGCTATTTTTATGGCCAATGCTGGAGGCGCAATGGACAACGCCAAGAAAAAAATTGAAGAAGAAGGGAAAAGCGGTACTCCCGAACATTCAGCTTCTGTGGTTGGAGACACAGTTGGAGACCCCCTAAAAGATACTGCAGGACCTTCAATGAATATATTGATTAAACTGATCAGCGTGGTAGCAATCGAAACTGCAGTATTGGTTATAGATTTGTCTGGAAAACTGTTTCACTTTTAATAGATATTTTTATATCAAACAAAGCGCATATATGTTATAAATTATATATGCGCTTTGTTAATTTTCTAAAGGTTAAATGAATACAGAAATAAACAATATAATTAAAGGCTTGCTAGAGTCTTTTAAGCAGGGCAAAATAAGCCAGCAAAACGTGATATCCAGGATCAAGGATATTTATTTTGAAGACATAGGATATGCCAAAGTTGACCACCACAGGTCCATGAGAAGGAATTTCCCCGAGGTTATTTTTGGGCAGAACAAGACAGACCAGCAGGTTATAGGAATTGCTAAAAAAATATTAAACTATTCAAAGCTTCTCCTGGTAACCAGGACGAACGAAAAAGTTTTTGGAAAACTTAAAGATTTTAACCATAATATTGAATTTAACAGGGAAGCAAAGATTATTTATACGCCACTGGAAGAAGGGGCAAAGCTTAGAAAAGGGATTAGTGTAATTTGTGCCGGCACTGCTGATATTCCGGTTGCCGAGGAAGCAGCCATTACTTCATATCTTATGGGTAATAATGTAAAGAAAATATATGATGTAGGGGTTTCAGGCATACACAGGCTGCTAAACTTTAAGGAGGAGCTGAAGAATTCTAACATTATAATTACAGTGGCAGGCATGGAAGGAGCCCTTCCCAGCGTGGTAAGTGCTATGGTTTCCTGCCCGGTTATAGGGGTTCCTACCAGTGTAGGCTATGGCTCAAGCCTGGGGGGTTTTTCTGCTCTTCTTACCATGTTAAATGCCTGCAGTCCAGGAATTACGGTAGTAAATATTGATAATGGTTTTGGTGCTGGATATACTGCAGGTATTATTAATTTAAAAATCCATGGCGGGAATTAATTTTGTAAGCCTTTGTCTGAAGTATTAACTTATATTATAATTAAAACCAAAGTCATTCCCGTATTTTAAAGAAAGAGGTACATAAAATTGGATAGGGAAAGATTGGGACAAATCCTTTTAAAAAGAGACTTTATTACTAAAGAACAATTGAATAAAGCGCTAAAAGTACAGAAAAGTACTGGCAAAAAACTTGGAAAGATTCTGATTAATGAGGGCTTTATAACCCCTGAGCAGCTGGTAGAAGTACTGGCTTACCAAAGGGGCTTTGATTCTATTGATTTAATGAAAAACCATGAAAAAATAGACCCGAGCGCAGCTAGCCTAATCCCCAGGGATTTTGCGCAAAAGAGAAACATATTTCCCTTTAACCTTGAAGATAACAGCCTTTTTGTAGCAATGTTTGACCCCCTGGATATAAACCTGATTGATGAGATAAGGCTGATTACCGGATATAATATAAAGCCATTTATTGATACCTTGGATAATATATCTGCTGCTATAAAGAAGTACATGACTGATGATTACAACCTTCAGGAAATAAAGGAAATAATAGATGACCAGGATTTTGTCATAACCGACAAGTTTGAAGATGAAGTTGTTGAAGAAAATCCTTTGGTTAAGCTGGCAAACAGGATTATTTTAAAAGCTATATCAATGGGGGCCAGTGATATACATATTGAACCCCAGGAAAAAAATTGTGCTATAAGATTCAGGATTGACGGAGTAATGCAAAAAATAAAGGATGTACCTAAATCGGTGCAAAGGCTCCTGATATCAAGGTATAAAATTATGGGGGGTATGGATATAACCGAAAGCAGGCTTTCCCAGGACGGGAGAAGCTCTTTTAATTACCAGAATAATAATATAGATTTAAGGTTTGCTTCAATTCCTACTGTATATGGGGAAAATATTACCATCAGGCTTTTAAATGTCAGCACTAATTTATTTAATATACCGAACCTGGGGATAAAGGAAGAAGATGAAAATATATACAAGAAAATGATTGGCCAGCCAAATGGCTCCATTGTTATAACTGGCCCTACCGGATCAGGCAAGACCACCACTTTATATGCTAGTCTTAACCATATATCCAGTCCGGATAAAAAAATATTTACTATTGAGGATCCTGTGGAATACCGTTTTGATTCCATTATGCAGGTGCAGGTTAATTCTAAAGTGGGCATGGATTTTTCCAGGGGCTTAAGGGCAATGTTAAGAAGCGATCCCGATATAATTATGGTGGGGGAAATAAGGGATTTGGAGACTGCAAGGATTGTAATGCAGGCTTCAATTACCGGGCATTTAGTTTTGACTACATTGCATACAAATGATGCCCCCTCTACTCTGGGTAGGCTTATGCAAATGGGAGCTGAGTCCTATATGATATCATCGGCTATTAGCTGTATAGTGGCTCAAAGACTTATAAGGAGACTTTGCCCGGATTGTAAACAGGAAACAGATTTAAGTAAGTATTCTTTAGAAGATGAAATAAAGCCTATCCTGGAAGGCAAAAAGATCTATAAGAGTGTGGGATGTGACCAATGCAATAATTTAGGCTACAGCGGAAGAACAGGAATATTTTCTGTACTCAGGGTTTCGAAAAAAATAAGGGAGATGCTTCTTCAGGAAAAAAGCGCTGCTGAGATTGGAGAAGTGGCCAAAAAGGAAGGGATGAAAACTCTATTGGAGAGGGCAGCAGAAAAAGTTGCTGAAGGAATAACATCACTGGAAGAGATGTATAGGGTAGTGTATTAACCAATATGGCTGAAAAAAATTTTGTACACTTACATGTCCATAGCGAATTTTCTTTGCTGGATGGAGCAGTAAGAATAGATGACTTAATCAATAAAGCTAAACAACTAAATATGCCTGCTGTGGCCTTAACCGACCATGGGGTAATGTATGGAGTCGTAGATTTTTATGAAAAAGCCAAAAAAGCTGGAATTAAGCCTATTATAGGCTGTGAGGTTTACCAGGCACCTGTAAGCAGGCTGGAAAAGAAGGCAAGTAGCTCTAAAAAGGATGATTGGGGTCAGTTCCACCTTACTCTACTGGCAAAGAACAGGCAGGGTTACAAAAATTTGATGCGCCTAGTTAGCCTGAGCTTTCTTGAGGGTTTTTATTACAAGCCCAGAATAGATACAGAACTTTTGAAGAAATATAATGGTGGTATTATAGCCTTGAGCGGCTGTATTTCAGGCAAGATTCCGAAACTTATCCAAAAAAACATGTTAAGGGAAGCCGGGACTGCCCTGGAAGAATATATTGGTATTTTTGGGGAAGACAATTTTTACCTTGAAATACAAAATGCTGGTATTCCTGAGCAGGCAGAAGTTAACAAAGTGCTGGCAGACTTTTCAAAGAGATATGGCGTACCTTTGGTTGCCACTAATGATGTGCATTACTTAAATAAAGAGGATTCCAAGGCTCATGATGTGTTGCTGTGTATCCAGACTGGCTCAACCGTAAACGAAGAAGATAGGCTAAAATTTTCAACCAATGAATTCTATTTTAAAAACTACAGAAAGATGCTGGAAATTGTTGGGGATTACCCCCAAGCCCTTGACAAAAGCCTGGAAATTACGGAAAAGTGTAAACTGGACCTTGAATTTAATTTAAGCCTAATCCCCCCTTATAAAGTGCCTGACCCTTACAATCCTGACAAGTATTTACGAAAGCTGTGTTTTGAAGGTGCAAAACAACGTTATGGCGAAATTAATGAACAGGTTAAGCAGAGGTTGGAAAAGGAACTGGAAGTAATAGAGAAGATGGGATTCTCTGAATACTTTTTAATTGTCTGGGATTTTGTTAAGTTTGCCAAGAAAAATAGTATAAGGGTAGGCCCAGGGAGGGGATCAGCAGCAGGGAGCATAGTTTCCTATGTTTTGAATATTACAGATATTGAACCTTTAAAGTATGGCCTGCTTTTTGAGAGGTTTTTAAATGAGGAAAGAAAGAGCATGCCCGATATTGATATAGACTTCTGTTATGAAAAAAGGAATGAAGTAATAAGGTATGTTACCCAAAAATATGGAAAAAACAAAGTTGCCCAGCTAATTACATTCGGCACTATGGCTGCAAGGCAATCTATCAGGGATGCAGGAAGGGTGTTAGAGGTTCCATATGCTGAGGTGGATGCTATTGCCAAGTTAATACCTATGGAGTTAAATGTTACCATCAATAATTCTCTGGATCAGGTTACCGAGCTAAAAGAAATATATGAAAATGATCAGAGAATGAGGGAAGTGATTGACACTGCAATGTCTCTGGAAGGAATTGCCCGGCAGGATTCAATCCATGCTGCAGGTGTAGTTATATCTTCAGATGACTTATATAATTACACCCCCATACAGCGGGAAGGAAATGAAGATATAGTTACCCAATACAAAATGGAGGATGTCCAGAAAATTGGCTTGCTTAAGATGGATTTTCTTGGGTTAAAGACCTTATCCCTTATTGATAAAACTATATTCCTAATTAAGAAAACCAAGGGAATAGATATTAATATGAGCAATACCAACCTGGAAGATAAAAAAACATTCAATATGCTAAGGGAAGGGGAGTGTCTGGGGGTTTTCCAGCTGGAAAGTTCTGGCATGAGGGAACTTGTGATTAATTTAAAGCCTAACAGGTTTGAAGATCTTATTGCCCTTTTGGCTTTATATAGACCAGGGCCTTTGCAAAGCGGCATGGTAAGCGATTTTGTAGACGCCAAGCACAAGAGAAGAAAAATAACTTACCCTCATCCCAGCCTGGAGAATATACTTAAGAGCACTTATGGAATAATACTTTACCAGGAACAAGTGATGGCTATTGCTTCAGAACTTGCAGGATTTACAATGTCTGAAGCAGATATACTGAGAAGTGCAATTAGCAAGAAGAAAAGGAAATTGCTGGCAAAGCAAAAGACTAAATTTATAAAAGGGGCAAAGGATAGAGGCATAGATGAAAAAACTGCCATAAATATATTTGAGCTTATCAACCATTTTGCAGAGTATGGATTTAACAAGTCCCATAGTACCGCTTATGCCATGATTTCATACCAGACAGCTTACCTGAAGGCCAACTATCCGGTGGAGTTTATGGCAGCACTGTTAAGCATCAGGATGGGGAGCCAAGAAAAAGTTGCCCAGTATGTAAATGAAACCAGAAGACTGGGTATTGAAGTTTTGCCTCCGGATATTAATGAGAGTTATGCTGATTTTACGGTAGTTGCAGATTCAATCAGGTTCGGCCTTTCAGCCATCAAAAATGTCGGGAGTAATGTTATTGAGGAGATAGAAAAAGAAAGGAAAGAAAATGGCAGATTTAGGGATTTTGTAGATTTTTGCAAAAGGGTAACTACCAGCACTTTAAATAAAAAGACAATAGAAAGCTTGATTAAAAGCGGTACTTTTGATTCCTTCGGGCTTAGCCGAAAATTCCTACTGGAAAATTTTAATAAAATAATAGAGGAAACTAACAAGATTAGAAAAGACAGGGAAATAGGGCAGTTTTCCTTATTTGACACCAATGGCAACAACCAGGAGGAGGTAATGCTTGGTGATATTTTTGAAAAATCTACAGACTATGAAGAATTCCCTCAAAAGAAATTGTTAAATTTTGAAAAAGAGATGCTGGGATTATATATTAGCGGACATCCCCTGTCAGAGTATGAGAATGCATTGGGACAGGTATCCCCTATCGAGGATTTAGCTTCGGCAAAAGATAAATCCGAGGTGGAAATAGGGGGGATAATATCTGCAATAAAACCAATTTTTACTAAAAATAATAAGCAGATGTATTTTGTAACCTTTGAGGACATTAGTGAAAGCATTGAAATTATAGTTTTCCCTACTGTCTTAGAGAAATTCAAGGAATTATTGTCAACAGACAATATTGTAAAAGTAAGGGGAAGGCTTGATAAAAAAGAAGACCAGCTTAAGGTAATTGCAAAAGATGTAGAAAGATTAAAAAAAATTAGCGGGCAAAAAAGTGTGGAAAATTTTGAAGAAGTGGTATTTAAAGTAAGCAGAGAAGATTTTGACCGTAATTTTATAGATGAATTCTATAAATTAATAAAACAAAACAAGGGCAATAGCAAGGTAGAGTTTAATATAATAAACAGTAATGACCATAAAATAGAAAAAACATTTAAATTACCTGACAATTACAAGGTGGCTGCAAGTAAAAGTTTCTTGGGTCAGGTTAAAGAAAAATTTGGTAGTAAAGTAAACTGGGCAACATAGCCGAAAGGAGTAAAATGCATGATTTAAAGTTTGCTGTAATAGGGGCAGGGCATGGAGGGAAAGCCATAGCTGCCCATTTAGCTATAAAAGGTTTTAGCGTAAATCTTTATAATAGGACGCTGGTAAGGATAAAGCCCATAATAAAGTTAAAGGGAATAGAGTTGGAAGGCGAAGTAAGTGGGTTTGGCAAGTTAAACCGGATTTCAAACAAGATGGGGGATGTAATAAGAGGCGTAGACATTGTAATGGTGGTAGTACCTGCGCATGCTCATGCATCTATTGCAGAAAGGTGTGCACCCTATCTGCAAGAGGGGCAGATAGTAGTCCTGAATCCTGGCAGAACCTGCGGAGCTTTAGAATTTTTGAAAGTACTGAGGGAGAAAGGCAATAAAAAAAATATAATAGTGGCTGAGGCTCAAACCTTTATTTATGCAAGCAGAGGCATGGGTCCTGCTGAAGCGAAAATTTTCAGAATCAAGAGGGCTATACCGGTGGCTGCAATTCCTTCTAGCGGTACAAAAAAAGTTCTTAAATTATTAAATCAAGCTTTTAAGGAATTTATATCCGGGAGTAATGTGATTGAGACCTCTTTTAATAATATGGGGGCTGTCTTCCATCCAGCCATAACCATATTAAATGCTTCCAGAATAGAGTCTACATTAGGGAATTTCCAATTTTATATCGAAGGAGTAACCCAGTCTGTGGCTACAATATTGGAAGCAGTGGACAGCGAAAGGGTAAAAGTAGCCCACAAGCTTGATTGTCCTAATGTGTATTCTGCTATCGACTGGCTATCTATGGCATATAATGTAGTGGAAGATAATTTATTTGATGCCATACATAGTAATCCCGGATATGTTGGGATAATGGCTCCAAGGACTACTAATGTCCGGTATATTACTGAGGATGTTCCCATGAGCCTGGTACCAATTTCAGAGTTTGCCAAGATTATTGGGGTGGAAACACCAATAATTGATTCCCTGATTAATATAGCTAATGAAATTTTTAAAAGGGATTTCAGAAAGACAGGAAGAAACCTAAAAAGCTTGGGTCTGGAGAACCTTAGCTTGCCAGAAATTAAGAAAAAACTCATAAAAGGAGAAGAGGTTTTATGAATAGGATACTGGGTGCTTGCATTGGGAGCTGTGTCCATGTGGCCGGCATTCTCAATTTTTTGAATTTGGCCAATAAATATGATTACAGGACAAAATTTTTAGGTTCTGCATGCACTGTGGGCAAGATTAAAGAAGGGATAAAAGAATTTAACCCTGATATAGTAGCTGTTAGCTATAGGCTGTCACCAGAGAGTGCCATGCCTGTATTTAAAAAATTAAAAAAAGAAATATTCGAAAAACAAAAGGGTAAAATGAAGTTTATCCTGGGAACTACCAAACCTGTTGCTGAAGTGGTAAACAGCCTTAATATGTTTGATGTAATATTTACAGGGGAAGAAGGCAAAGAAACAGTAACCGCATATCTTAAAAAAGGGGAAGCTAGAGTGTCTAAAGAGAAGCCTCCTCAGAGTTTGGCGGAGAGGGTGGAATACAAGAAACCTTTTCCTGTGTTGAGGCACCACTTCGGGAGGCCTACCATGGAAGAAACTGTAAAAGGTATTAAAGAGATTGCCTCAAGCGGAATAATAGATGTTGTTTCTATCGGTCCTGACCAGAATACACAAGAATTCTTTTTTGAGCCTGAAAAAATGAATCCAGACCAGAATGGTGCAGGAGGGGTTCCAGTTAGGTCTGAAAGGGACTTTAAAAAATTATTTGAAGCTACAAGAATGGGCAACTATCCAATAATGAGATGTTATAGCGGAACTAATAATATTGCCAGGATGGCAAAAGTGCTTCTGAATAATATAAATAATGCATGGTGTGCTGTACCACTTTGCTGGTATAATGAATTGGATAACAGGAGCCAAAGGAAACTGGTGGATGCGATTAGGGAAAACCAGGAGGTAATGAAGTGGCATGCTCAAAGAGGGGTACCGGTTGAAGTAAACGAATCACATCATTGGAGCTTGAGATATTCACCTGACTCAGTGGCGGTAGCGGCTGCCTATCTTGCTGCCTATAATGCAAAGAAAATGGGAGTGGGCAATTATGTGGCCCAGTATATGTTTAATACTCCTCCCGAAACTTCTTTTACCATGGATTTGGCCAAGATGTTGGCGAAAGTGGAATTGATTGAATCATTGCATGACTCCAAATTTACTTCACTTAGACAGACCAGGACAGGTCTATACAGTTATCCTGCCAGTTATGATGAAGGAAAAGGACAACTTGCTTCTTCGACCCTACTGCAGATGCAGCTTGATCCACATATTGTGCATGTGGTAGCTTATTGCGAGTCCGACCATGCTGCAAAACCTCAAGATGTAATTGAATCTACCAAAATAGCTGTAAAGGCAATAAAGAATTACCTTAACGGATGCCCGGACATGAAATTAGACCAGAAAGTCCAGGAAAGGAAAAAGCAGTTAGTAGGGGATGCAAGACTTATACTGCAAAAGATTAAGGAATTGGACAGGGATGACTCATTTGAGGATCCCCTGGCAGCTCCTGAAATAATTAGTAAGGCAATAAAGCTGGGCATACTTGATGCCCCACATCTTCAGGGCGTAGAGGCTGCTAGCGGTAAAATCAGGACTATGTTTGTAAAAGGGGCAAACTTTACAATTGACGGGAAGGGTAAAGTCCTGGCAGAAAAAGAAAGGTTAAACCTACTTTAAGTTTTACTTTTTGGCAAAAATATAATATTATTCAAAACTTGGTATAATAGTATTTTTAAATTATGTTTGAAGCAAAAAATGATAATTTAGTAATCAAGCTCCCTTATGGCTTTAGGGATATATTCCCTATTGAATCAGGGGAAAGAAAGATAATACAGGGATTAATAGGGAAGGAATTCAGGCAGTGGGGGTATGGCGAGGTTAATACTCCAGTAGTTGAATTCACTAAAAATATTTCAGCGGGAGTGGGTGAAAAATGGTCAAACAAGTTAATAAATTTTCTAGATATAGATGGCAGCCTAGTTTCTTTGCGGACTGATATGACCATACCTATTGCCAGACTGGCAGGAATGAGGATAAAGAAAAGCCAGCTTCCGGCAAGGTTCTGTTATTTTGCTAACTCCTTTAGGCAATCAGCTTTGCAGGCGGGAGTGAAAAGGGTATATAGCCAGGCAGGCCTGGAATTTATAGGATCGGACAGTTTTATGGCTGACGTTGAAGTACTTTCCATCCTAAACACAGTTTTAAAAAAATTAGGTTTTAAGGATTACAAGATCGGCCTAGGACATCTAAAATTAATAGAGGGCCTGTGTCAGTGGCTAAAGCTGGATGATAAACAGGCCAAATTTATAAAAGAAAATTTAGTTTTAAAAAATTTTGTTAATATAGAAAAATTATTAATTGAATTTGGCAAAAGTAAGGCAGATAAATTCCTCCACCTCATAAAGCCCCACAAGAGCATATATGATGTGGAAGAGGCAATCTCTGGTATGGGCATTGAAAATATCAATGAAGGTATCGAATATATTAAGAAAGTATATGGTATCCTGGATAAGCTTGGTTTCGGGGACAATATACTAATAGACTTCAGCATATTAAGGGAATTTGATTACTACACCGGGCTTTTGTTTGAAGTTTATTCTCCCCGGACTACAGACATGGTTGGAAGTGGTGGAAGATATGACGGACTGATAAAAAAGTTTGGACTGGATGTACCGGCTACCGGATTTGCTTTGGATTTAGACTTGTTGCATAAGTCAATGGACAATTCTATTCTGGAGCCATACAAGAAAGGCGTTAAAATACTTTTATACAGCGCAGAGGGGAATAGGGCAGAATTTTTAGAGATATCCAAAAAGTTTAGGGATAAAAATGTGGAGGTAGAGTTATTGTTTGACAAGAAGGGAAATGTCGATTCCATAGCCAGGGAAAAAAATTGCAAATTCGTTTGCGAATTAGATAAGGGGCTGGAAAGTATAACTGTAAAGAATTTAGAAAGCGGAAAAAGAGAAATTAAGGAAATTGAACATTTTATAAATGAAATAGGCAGGAAAAATGAGCCTTAATATAGCCATACCTAAAGGATACTTAAAAAAAGATTGCATTAGTTTTATAAAAAAAGCAGGCTATGACGTTAGTAATTTAGTCAGGGAAGACAGGAAATTATTTGTTTACTCCCAAAAGGATGATATTAAGTATATAATTTCCAGGCCTATGGATGTTCCAGTTTATGTTGAGTACGGGGCCTGCGATCTGGGATTTGTAGGAAAAGACGTTTTACTGGAAAAGGAAAGCAATGTATATGAATTACTTGATCTGGAAAGTGGAAAATGCCGTCTGATAATTGCAACTAGGAAAGATTGTACCCAAAAAGTTAGGGACCATTACCAGCATTTTGGCTCTATCAGGATTGCTACCAAGTATCCCAATATCACTAAAAAATATTTTGATAAAAAGGGTATGCAGGTGGAAATAATTAAATTGCATGGTTCTGTTGAGCTTGGCCCAATTTTAGGCATAGCAGAAGAAATTTTAGATATTACTGCTACCGGCCAGACCTTGAGGGAGAATGACTTAGTTGAAATGGAAAATGTTATGGTCTCTACTACAAGGCTGGTTGCTAATATGGTAAGCTATAGGACCAAGTATGACAGAATTGATAGTTTTGTTAATGGAATCAGCAAGGCAATAAAAGAGGAAGAAAGTGGAAAGAAAAACTAAAGTAAAAAGAAAAACAAAGGAAACTGATATTACCCTTTACCTTAACCTTGACGGTAATGGGGATGCTGATATAAGCACGGGAATCCCTTTTTTTGACCATGTTCTGGGAAGTTTTGCCAAGCATGGACAGGTTGACCTAAACTTGAGGGCCGAAGGTGATATTGAAGTAGGGTCACACCACTTAATAGAGGATGTGGGGATTTGTCTGGGCAAGGCAATCAAGGATTGCATTGCTGGCAAAGAAGGTATAAAAAGGTTTTCTTTTATTATCCTTCCCATGGATGATGCAGAGGTTTGCCTATCTATTGATTTAGGGGGAAGGCCTTATCTAAGGTTTAACGTTAATCTAGTATGTGAAGAGCTGGACGGCATGGAGACGCCGCTCCTGGAGGATTTTTTTAGGGCCGTGGTAAGCAATGGGTTTTTTAATTTGCATATCAGCAAGAATGTTGGCTTAAATTCCCACCACATAATAGAAGCTATTATGAAGGCTTTTGGCATAATCCTTTTTGATGCCAGTAGGATTATTGGTAGGGGTATTCCTTCAACCAAGGGAACAATTTAAACTTAAATCATTGCCAACTCTAGAAAGATAATATGTATATTGCAATAATTAATTACAATATGGGCAATATTAGGAGTGTAGAAAATGCCTTCAAAATTATTGGGGCAAAGGTAAAGGTAACTTCCGATATTGATATTATAAGTAAATCTTCAGCACTTGTCTTGCCGGGGGTTGGGGCATTCAGGGATGCAATGGAAAATTTAGGAAGCCTGGGGCTCATAGATATTATTAGGGACAGTGTAGCCAGGAAGCCATTTCTTGGAATTTGTTTGGGCTATCAATTGCTTTTTGAGGCAAGCGCAGAAGACGGAAAAAACGTAGGCCTAGGTTTGTTTAAAGGAATAGTTGAAAAAATTCCTCCCATAGTCAAGGTTCCGCATATGGGCTGGAACCAGGTAAGGGTGATAAAGCAAGACAGCACTATTTTTAAAGGAATTGAAGATAAGCAATATTTCTATTTTGTCCACTCATACCATGCTGTAGCTGCTGACAAGGCTATTATAAGCAGCATTACCGATCATGGGATTGAAATAGCGGCAGGCATAGAACGTGGATATACTTTTGCTTTTCAGTTCCATCCTGAGAAAAGCAGCCAGCATGGACTGAAACTGCTTAAGAATTTCTGGAATATTACAAAGAGAGGCGGTCATGATTGTCATACCAGCAATTGATATAATAGGAGGAGCTTGCGTGCGGCTATCTAAGGGGAAATTTGATAGCAAAAAAAAGTATTTTGAAGACCCCATAGAGGTAGCCGGGAAATGGAAAAGCCAAGGTGCGGAGTGGCTTCATATTATAGACTTGGATGGTGCAAAAACCGGGAAAACCAGAAATTTAAATATTGCTGCAAATATTAAGGAAAAGCTGGACTTGAAAGTACAGTTTGGCGGCGGTATCCGCAATAAGGGAGCCCTGGGGAAAGTACTGGATAGCGGAATTGACAGAGCAATATTAGGAACCAGGGCAATAGAGGATTTTAGCTTCCTGCAGGAAAGCTACAAGGTTTATGGTGACAGGATAATTCTAAGCCTGGACTTTAAAAGGAACGGAAAGATATTAAAAGAAGGGTGGCAAAAGGATACTTCTTTGGATTTCTTTGATTTTTCCAGGAAAATAAAGGGAATTGGTATAAGGGAAATTATAGTTACTGATGTTTCCAGGGATGGAATGCTGGAAGGAATAGATTGTAAATTTATAGGAAAAATTTTGAATAAAACAGGGCTTAAAATTATTGTAGCTGGCGGGGTTTCCAAAATCGGGGATATAAAAGCCCTAAAGAAACTGGAGCCAGAAGGAGTTTCAGGCGCAATAATTGGCAAGGCTCTGTATGAAAACAATATTAATTTAAAAGAGGCAATAAAGGCAGGAAAAGATGATAACTAAGAGAATAATACCATGCTTGGATGTTAATAAAGGCAGAGTTGTAAAAGGGGTCAGTTTTGTTAACCTGCAGGATGCAGGAGATCCCGTAGAGCTGGCAGCTTTTTATGATAGGGAAGGAGCAGATGAAATAGTATTTTTGGATATAACTGCTTCCCATGAGAAAAGGAAGACAGTAATAGAACTTGCCAGTGAAACTGCAAAGAAGGTTTTTATCCCTTATACTATCGGAGGGGGTATACAAAAGGTTGAGCATATAAGGGAAATATTGCGGAAAGGGGCAGACAAGATATCTATTAACACTTCAGCCGTAAATGACCCTCATCTTATAGAAAGGTCTTCAAAAATTTTTGGAAGCCAATGCATTGTTGTAGCAATTGATGCCAAAAAAAAGAGTGAAAATAAGTGGGAGGTATATACCCATGGGGGGCGAACCCCAACTGGCAGGGATGCAGTAGAGTGGGCTAAAACAGTGGAAGAATTGGGGGCAGGCGAAATACTTTTGACCAGCATGGATAAGGATGGCACCAAGGACGGATATGACCTGGAACTAACCAGGGCAATAACCCGGGAGTTAAATATTCCTGTAATTGCTTCTGGCGGGGCAGGAAATCTGGAACACCTTAGGGATGTGATAGAATATGCAGATGCAGATGCGGTATTAGTTGCTTCCATATTTCATTACGGGAAATATACCATAAAACAGGCTAAAAAATATTTAAAATCACAAGGAATAAATGTGAGGGTTTAGTTATGGATAATAAGCTTATACCCACAATAGTACAAGATTACAGCACGGGTCAGGTTTTAATGCTGGCATACATGAATAAAGAATCTATAAATAAGAGCATTGAAACCGGAACTACCTGGTTCTGGAGCAGAACAAGAAAAAAATTATGGAATAAAGGTGAAACCTCTGGAAATATCCAGAAGATAAAAGAGATAAGGTATGATTGTGATGGCGACAGTTTGCTGGTATTGGTTGAACAGGTGGGAGATGCTTGCCATACAGGGAATAAGAGTTGTTTCTATAGGAAATTGGATAAGGAAGATATTAGAAACCTTGACATGGACAAGTGTTCATATAAGGGTATTTTAGAAGAGCTATATGAGGTTTTACAGCAAAGAATTAAAGATAAGACGCCAGATTCTTATACTTACAGTCTTCATAAAAAAGGACTGGATGAAATTATAAAAAAGGTTGGAGAAGAAAGCATAGAAGTTGTTTTATCGGCAAAACATCAAAAGAAAGAGGATTTAATTTATGAGGTGGGGGACCTTATCTATCACTTGCTATTGCTTTTAGTTGAGAAGAAAATTAGCTTGGAAGAAATATACAAGGAACTTGAATCCAGAAGAAAGTAGGAGGTTGTTTTGGGCAATAAAAAAAAGAGGCTGGCATTGCTTACCAGTGGGGGCGATGCTAGCGGCATGAATGCGGCCATTAGGGCAGTTACCCGTTATGCAATTTACAATAATTATGAAGTCCTGGGGTTTTATGAAGGCTATAAAGGCCTTGTTGATAATAATTTTAATATTCTTAAATTGAACTCAGTTAGCGGAATAATAGATAGGGGAGGTACTGTTCTTTATTCTGCAAGGTCGGAGGAGTTTAAAACTGAGGAAGGACAGAAAAAGGCGCTTGAGAGTCTGGAGAAAAATAATACAAGCCAACTGATTGTTATCGGTGGCGATGGCACTTTCCGGGGTGCACACGATCTGCATGATAAGGGGATAAAGGTAATAGGAATACCGGCAACTATTGACAATGACATTGCTGGAACGGATTATAGTATAGGGTTTGATACAGCCTTAAATGTAATTATAGATATAATATCTAAAATAAGGGATACTGCTTCATCCCATGATAGATTATTTGTTATTGAAGTAATGGGGAGGCAGTCTGGCATGATTGCTGTGAATGCAGGGGCTGCATGTGCGGCAGATTATATATTAATTCCAGAAGAAAATTTTGATTTAGTAAAAATTGCCAATGAGATAAGGAACCATAGGGAAGGCAAAAGGCATACCTTGCTTATAGTAGCTGAAGGGGCAGGCAAAGCCAATGATATTGCTTCTTCTATTAAATTATTGGCTGGCCATGAAGTAAGGGTGTCCGTATTGGGGCATATCCAGAGAGGGGGATCGCCTTCGGCTTTGGATAGAATACTGGCTGCTAAATTTGCCAAAAAAGCAGTTGATGCCCTGATGGATAACAAAAGTGGTTGTATGGTGGGTTACCAGGGGAAAAAAATAAAGATTGTGGATTTTAGCTATGTATTTAAACATAAAAGTAATGTTGACCAAGATCTATATGATTTGGCTTTTATCCTATCCCTGTAAGTAATTATTATGGTGCCGAAGGTCGGGGTCGAACCGACACGAGCCTCGCGGCCCACTGGATTTTGAGTCCAGCGCGTCTGCCAATTCCGCCACTCCGGCCAGATAAAATAATACAATTATTCTAAATTATTATCAACAGCCTAAATTCCATATATTTCTGAAGATTTGATATTTATGGTATAATATATTTATAAAACAGGATATCCGGCAGTTTAGAAAAGTTTAGTATTGCAAACTTTCCCTGAAAAAATCAGATTAACTTGTTTTTTTGAATAATGGAATCATGTTTTAAATAAGATTAAAAATAAAGAATTGGGTGATTAAAATAGAAAAAGAATTAAAGCTTAAAGAAATAAAAAATTTATTAAATAAAGGTAAAGCTGACGGCGAACTTGCTTCTAGGGAAATTAAAAATACACTTTCCGGCTTGGATTTAACTAAAAGTCAGATTAAAAATATCTTTAAAAAGATCCGTAAACTGGAAATAGAAATTGTAGGCAGTAAGGGTACAAAATCCAAGGGGAATAAAACAGCTGATTCCGTAAAATTTTCCAATGGTGATCCGGTAAGAATGTATTTAAAAGAGATTGGCAGAACAAGATTACTTTCAGCCGTGGAAGAAGTGCAGCTAGCAAAAAAAATTGAAGCTGGGGACTTGCAGGCAAAAAAAGCCCTTATTAAGGCAAATTTAAGGCTAGTAGTAAGCGTAGCTAAAAAATATGCAGGAAGGGGAATGCATTTCCTGGACTTGATTCAGGAAGGGAACCTTGGTTTAATCAGGGCAGTAGAAAAATTTGATTATAGGAAAGGATACAAGTTTTCCACTTATGCAACCTGGTGGATAAGACAGGGTATAACAAGGGCTATATCTGACCAGGCAAGGACCATAAGGGTACCAGTGCATATGGTTGAGAATATCAATAAAATGATAAGGGTGCAGCGGAGGCTAGTCCAGGAGCTGGGCAGGGATCCTTCAGCTGAAGAAATTTCAAATGAGATGGAATTCAGCCCGGAAAAAATAAGGGAAATAATTAAAATAAGCCAGCAGCCAATATCTCTGGAAACCCCTATCGGTGACGAAGGCGATACTTACCTGGCTGACTTTATACAAGATTCAGAAGCCCAGGAACCCTCAGATGCGGCTTCTTTTACCATGCTACAGCAACATTTACAGCAGGTGTTGAAGACTTTAACTAACAGAGAAAGAAAGATATTAGAGCTTAGGTTTGGGTTGCATGATGGTAATCCTAGGACCCTGGAAGAAGTAGGCAGAGAATTCAATGTTACCAGGGAAAGAATAAGGCAAATAGAGTTTAAAACGCTTAATAAATTAAGAAAAGCCAGCAAGGGAAAAGCATTAAAAGATTATTTCTAAATTTTTTTGCTTTTTATATGTAAAGTTGCTGTTTGTAAGTAAAGTTGTTGTTTGTAAGTTTGTCATGCTGTAAAAGTATAATGCAGGCCTTGGTTAAAGGCCTGCATGTATAATACTTATTTTTTAGTATCTTTTGAAGTCCCCAGATGGTTTACTTCTTTTTGGCCTAGCTTCGTCCACTCTTAGAGTGCGGCCTGTAAATTCTGTTCCGTCTAAAGCTTCTTTTGCTTTTTCAGCTTCTGATGCCGATGACATTTCAACAAAGCCAAAACCTTTTTTTCCAATTACGATAACTTCATTGATGTCACCATATTCAGAAAACAGGTCTTTTAGCTGGTCTTCGGTCGTTGAGTAGCTGAAATTTCCAACATATAGTTTGCTACTATTCATATTACCCTCCTTAAATATTATATTTCTCCTAGCTTGATAATATTTCTTTGAGAGGTAACTGAAAGTAACAACCTTCGCCCTTAATCAAAATATCACAAAACAAAAGAGAAATACTAGTGTATTCTTAATAACCTAATATGTCAAATGTTTTATTTTAAGTGTT
>JBNJCV010000015.1:0-32343 GCA_051744245.1 Actinomycetota bacterium
GCTTATAGCTCCTATTGCCATGGAAGAGGGCTTAAGGTTTGCTATCCGTGAAGGTGGCAGGACTATTGGCGCCGGCAGTATTACAAAGATAATAGAGTAGTTGATTAGGAGGAAATATAGGTGGTTGCTGCAAAATTAGGCCAAAAAATTAGAATAAAATTGAAAGCTTATGATCATGAAATAATTGATAAGTCGGCTAAAAAGATAGTGGAAACAGCGGAGAATTCTGGGGCAAAGGTTTCAGGCCCTGTCCCGTTACCGACAAGGAAGAATGTTTACTGCTTGATACGATCTCCGCATGCAGATAAAGACTCAAGGGAACATTTTGAAATAAGGGTCCATAAAAGGTTGATAGATATATTGGAGCCGACCCCAAAGACGGTAGACTTGCTAATGAGGTTAAGCTTGCCGGCTGGTGTTGATATTGAAATTAAATCGTAAGGTTGAAAAAAATAAATAATCAAGTATAATAACTACTTTTTGTAAAGGTGAAGTGGTAAAAATGGTAGACGCAATATATGGAATAAAGGTAGGTACAACCCAGGTGTTCAGGGAAAAAGGAGAAGCTGTTTATGTGACAGCAATTAAGGCTGAGCCCTGTGTTGTGGTTCAAGTAAAAAATAAAGAAAATGAAGGCTATGATGCCCTTAAGGTTGGTTTCGGCTCTGTAAAGGAGAAGAATGCCAATAAGCCGAAAACAGGAGAATTTAAAAAGGTAAAATCCGAGCCTAAAAGGTATTTGAAGGAGATTAAAGTTGACCCAAAAGATACTGAGCTGAGTCCCGGTGATAATATAGATGCAGGCATTTTTAAGGTTGGCGATAAAATAAAGATTAGCGGAAAGAGCAAAGGAAAGGGTTTCAGCGGCGTTATAAAGAGGCATAACTTCCACAGGGGGAGAATGTCACACGGTTCCCATGCTCACAGGATTCCAGGGGCAGTTGGTATGTGCGCTACTCCGTCCAAGATACTGAAGGGCAAGAAAATGCCCGGAAGGATGGGAAACCAAAAGACAACCATAAAGGGTTCAGAGGTAGTGGATATTATTGAAGATCAGAACCTTATATTGGTAAAGGGAAGCGTTCCTGGGGCTAAGGGAAATATTGTTTATTTGGAAAAAGAGAATCCGAAGTAAAATTTATTAGGAGAGAATAATGGCTAGTTTGAATATAGTGGATATAGAAGGAAAAAAAATAGAAAAATTAAATATATCAGATGAAATGATTAACCAGGATATCAACAATGAGATTCTGTACCAGGAAGTAAGAAGGTATCTTGCGAGCAGAAGAGCAGGCACCCATAGCACCAAGGAAAGAAGTGAAGTAAGAGGTGGGGGAAGAAAGCCCTGGAGGCAGAAGGGGACAGGCAATGCAAGGGCAGGCTCCATACGTTCGCCTATATGGAAAGGCGGAGGAGTAGTATTTGGTCCTAAGCCTAGGGATCATTCTTTTAAGTTAAACAAGAAAGTGATAAGAAAATCAAAGCTTATTGCTTTGTCAGATAAATTTAAAGAGGGAAAAATTATAGTTTTAGATAATTTAAATTTTAAGAGCCCAAAAACAAAGAATGCTAGCAAAATTTTGGATAAATTAGAATTAGATAGTGCGAAGGTGCTTTTAGTACTGGTAGATGATAGCGGAAATGAAGCAAAGTCTTTTAGGAATATCCAAAATATAGAAGTTATAAATGCAAAGGCTGTTAATGCTTATTTTATGCTGCTGGCTGATTATTTGTTGTTTACAAAGGATTCGTTAACAGAATTAATGGAGAGGTTGGCTAATGAAAGATCCTAGGGATATAATACTTTCCCCCGTGGTATCTGAAAAAAGTTATGGGGGAGTAGAGGATAACAGGTATACTTTTTTTGTTGATATCAGGTCTAAAAAGACTGAGATAAAAAAGGCAATAGAGGAAATATTTAATGTTAAAGTGTTAAAAATTAGCACTTTAAATATAAAGCCCAAACCTAAAAATTTAGGAAGGTCGAGGGGCAAGAGCTCGAAAAAGAAGAAAGCTATTGTAACTTTAAGGGAAAAGGATAAGATAGACTTTTTTGAAACAGTTTAGTTTTGGAGGTAATTAAGTTGGCTTTAAAAAAATATAAAGCAAATACGCCTGGAAGAAGGTTTGCAACAGTTTCAGATAATTCAGGCTTGGATAAAAAAAGACCGGAAAAATCTTTGACTGTGCCGTTAAAGAAGAAGGCTGGAAGGAATACGTATGGCAGGATTACCAGAAGGCATAGCGGTGGCGGCCATAAGAGGATGTATAGGATTATAGATTTTCAAAGGGATAAAGATGGAATACCTGCAAAGGTTATAGCCATTGAATATGACCCAAACAGGAGCGCAAGGATAGCCCTTTTAAGATATGCTGATGGAGAAAAAAGATATATTATAGCTCCAAGGAAATTAGAAAAAGGGGACACTGTTATGTCTGGGGAGAAGGCTGATATAAAGCCTGGAAACAGTATTCCATTAGATAAAATACCTATTGGGAGCATAATACATAATATTGAGCTTAAAGCTGGGAAAGGTGCTGAATTAGTAAGGTCTGCGGGAGGTTCTGCCCAGCTGTTAGCGAAGGAAGAAGGTTATGCCAATATAAAGCTCCCCTCTGGTGAGGTAAGGCTGGTTAAGCTGAATTGTAAGGCCACGGTTGGTCAGATTGGAAATATGGACCATGAAATATTGAGTCTGGGAAAAGCTGGCAGAAAAAGATGGTTAGGTGTTAGGCCTTCTGTAAGGGGTACAGCAATGAACCCCATTGATCATCCTCATGGGGGTGGCGAAGGTAAAAATAAGAGTGCCGGCAGGGACCCGGTATCCCCTTGGGGCACGCCTACAATTGGATATAGGACCAGAAAGAAAAATAAAGATACCGATAAATATATAGTGAAGAGAAGAAAATAGAGGAGGAATTTAAATGTCCAGGTCTTTAAAAAAGGGGCCTTTTATTGACTTAAAATTGTTTAGCAAAATTGAAGAGTTGAATGAAAAGGGTGAAAAGAAGATAGTAAAAACTTGGTCTCGCCGTTCAACCATTTTTCCTGAAATGGTTGGGCATACTATTGCGGTACATGACGGAAAGAGACATATACCCATTTTCATCTCAGAGTCAATGGTGGGCCATAAGTTGGGAGAGTTTGCTCCAAGCAGGTCTATCAGGCCGCATGTTCATAAAGGAAAAAGCGAAAAAATTGCTTCGGTAGAAGAATAGTTAAAATGAAGAGGGGGTAAAAAGTTGGAAGCTAAAGCAGTTGAAAATTATATTAGAATATCGCCGAGAAAAATTAGGCTGGTTACTGAGCTGGTCAAAAATAAGAGGGTTGAAGATGCCATAAATATATTGAGTTTTACCCCTAAGAAGGGTGCAGAAATATTGAAAAAGGCTATAAACAGTGCTGCTGCAAATGCAGTAGAAAATCATGAAATGGAAGAAGAAGATTTATTTATAACAAAAATATTGGTGGGCGATGGGCCTACTTTAAAAAGATATAGGCCAAGAGCAAGAGGAAGAGCAACTATGATCAGAAAAAGGACCTCGAATATAAAAGTGTTTGTATCTGACGGTAAAGATGAGGAGGGAAAAGCAAATGGGCCAAAAAATTAATCCAAATGGCTTAAGAATAGGCATAAATAAGGGCTGGAAATCAAGGTGGTTTGCCACTAAAGATTATCCAAAACTTTTAGCTGAAGACATAAAAATTAGAGAAATAATAAATAGTCAGTTGGACAATGCAGGAATATCTTCTATAGAAATAGAAAGGACTGCAGAGGATGTAAAAGTGGATGTTCACACTTCTAAGCCAGGGATAGTTATTGGCAGGAAGGGAAGTACTATAAATGATATCAGGAGCTTGATTGAGCAAGAAATAGATAAAAATATACAGCTAAATATAGTGGAAATAAAGAAACCTGAGCTTATTGCAAAATTAGTAGCAGAGGGAATTGCTTCCCAGCTTATCGGAAGAGTAAGCTTTAGGCGGGCAATGAAAAAAGCTGTTTCATTAGCTACAAGAGCTGGAGCCAAGGGCATTAAAGTACAATGTTCCGGAAGGCTGGGCGGTGCTGAAATGGCAAGGACTGAGTGGTACAGAGAAGGAAGAGTGCCTCTGCATACATTAAGAGCTGATATAGATTACGGATTTGCAGAAGCAAATACTACTTTTGGAAAAATTGGAGTAAAGGTTTGGATATATTTGGGAGACAGGATTTTGGATAAAGAAGAAATTGCTGAAGAAAAGAAAAAGATGAAAGAGTCTGCTGACTCTAAAGAGGATAAGCAGGAAGGAAAAGTTTCAAGTTAGGAGTTTTATTATGCCAATGTTAATGCCTAAAAGGTTAAAACATAGAAAAGTACATAGAGGTAGAATGAAGGGAATTGCCAAGGGTGGCTTAAAGCTTTCTTTTGGCGAATATGGCCTTCAAGCCATTGAGCCTGGATGGATTACTTCCAGGCAGATTGAAGCTGCAAGGATAGCATTGACCAGGTTTATAAAAAGGGGTGGAAAAGTATGGATAAATATTTTTCCCCATAAACCGGTAACCAAACAGCCCGCTGAGACAAGAATGGGTGGAGGTAAAGGTATACCTGAGCAGTGGGTTGCAGTTGTAAAACCCGGAAAGATCATGTTTGAACTTTCAGGGGTTAGTGAAAATATAGCCCATGAGGCTATTAGTTTAGCTGCAAATAAATTGCCCATAAAGGCTAAATTTATAAAGGAATAATTTGGTGGTTATCATGAGAACAAGTGAATTGAGGGAACAGACAATTGAAGAATTGCAAAACAGGCTGGAAGAGCTTAAGAAAAGTATTTTTAATATAAGGTTTCAGAAGGCAACTGGCCAGTTGGAGAATCCTATGAGGATCCGTAATTTGAAAAAAGAAGTTGCTGTGATAAAAACTTTGATCCGTGAAAAGCAGCTAGGAATAAATCAGTAAGGGGGTTTTGTTGGAAACAGGAAAGAGAAAAGAAAGGGTAGGTACAGTAGTTAGCGATAAAATGAACAAGACGGCGGTAATTGAAGTGGCCTCATTTTATAAGCACCCTTTGTATAAGAAAACATTGAAGAAATTTAAGAAATACAAGGTAGATGATCCTGAAAATAAGTGCAATATTGGAGATAAGATTAGGATTATTGAAACTAGGCCTCTTAGTAAAACTAAGAGATGGCGGCTACTTGAAATATTAAGGAAAGCTGAGTAGAAGAAGGGTATCTAAAATGATTCAAGCAGAGAGTAAAGTAAAAGTGGCAGATAATACAGGGGCCAGGCAGATAGTATGCGTAAAGGTTCTTGGGGGCTCCAGAAGGAGATATGCAAGAATTGGAGATGTATTTGTGGGTACTGTATATGATGCTGCTCCCGGGGGTGTAGTTAAAAAAAGTGAAATAGTCAAAGCAGTACTGGTTAGATCAAAGAAAAGCTATAGGAGGAAAGACGGATCTAATATCAGGTTTGATGAAAATGCTGCTGTAATTATTGACAATCAGAATAATCCCAGGGGCACCAGGATATTTGGACCTGTAGCCCGTGAATTAAGGGAAAAAAATTTTATGAAAATTATCTCTTTATCGCCAGAGGTTATTTAGATTAGGAGTTGAATAAATGCTAAAGGTAAAAAAGAATGACAGGGTGAAAATAATACAGGGAAAAGATAGGGGAAAAACAGGTAAGGTTTTAAGGATTGATAATAAAAATATGAGATTGTTTGTAGAAGGTATAAATATAGTTAACAAGCATACCAGGCAGAAGGGCCAGAATGAGCCTGGGGGCATTATAAAAAAGGAAGGGCCTATTGATCTCTCTAATGTTAAGCTGGTTTGCCCGCAGTGCGGAAAAGATACCAGGGTAGGGATTGTAGTCCATGATTCTGGGCAGAAGGTTAGAATTTGTAAAAAATGTGGAGAGCAGATATAAAATGAGTGCTAAGGTGGTATTAATGAAACCTAGATTAAAAGAGTTATATGCGAAAGAAATAGTAACTGCATTGGTAAAAGAGCATAATTACAAGAATATAATGGAAGTTCCCAAAATTGAAAAGATAAGCGTGAATATGGGTATTGGATCTGCTACAGAAAATATTAAAGAATTAGAATCTGCAGCAGGGGATCTGGCTAAAATAACTGGCCAGAAGCCTATAATTACCAAGGCTAAAAAATCGATAGCAGGATTTAAAATAAGGGCTGGGGATTCTATAGGTTGCAAGGTAACCTTGAGAGGAAATAGGATGTATGAATTTTTAGACAGGTTATTAAATGTTGCTTTGCCCAGGGTTAGGGACTTTAGAGGTCTTTCACCTAAAAGCTTTGACGGAAACGGGAATTATACTATTGGAATAAGGGAACAATTGATTTTCCCTGAAATTGATTATGACAGTATATTAAGTGTTAAGGGCATGAATATTACTATAAACACCACAGCTGAAAGTAATGGGGAAGCCTTAAGCTTACTTGAAAAATTTGGTTTTCCTTTTAGGAAACAATAGATTAATGGGAGGAATTTTTAGTGGCTAGGAAAGCTTTAATTGAAAAACAGAAAAAAGAGCCAAAATTTAGCACCAGAAAATACAATAGGTGTAACAGGTGCGGAAGAAGCAGAGGATATTACCGGAAATTTGGCTTGTGCAGAATTTGTTTAAGAGAATTGGCCCATGAAGGGAAAATTCCTGGGCTTACTAAGTCCAGTTGGTAGAAAAAAAGGAGGATTAATGGCTGTTTCAGATCCGGTTGCTGATATGTTAACCAGGCTAAGAAATGCGAATAATGCAAAGCATGATTGGGTAGATATACCTTTTTCAAAGCTGAAGTTAGAGATTGCAAAAATTTTAGATGAAGAAGGTTATGTGCGTAGTCTTGAAACCCGAAAACTTGATAACAATATTGAAGTTATACGGGTTTACCTTAAATATAATGAAGAAGGCATTAGCCCGATAAATGGAGTAAAAAGGGTTAGCAAGCCTGGCAAAAGAGTTTATAAAGATAAAGATAATATTCCGAAAGTGCTTGGCGGTTTGGGTGCTGCTATTCTTTCAACTTCCCGGGGCTTGATGGCTGGAAACACAGCTGAAAAGGAAGGCGTTGGGGGAGAAGTGCTTTGTTATATTTGGTAGAAAGTGAGGTTGGTTAGATTGTCTAGGATAGGTAAAAAACCCATTTCTTTACCGGATGGGGTTGATGCAAAAATAGAAAAAGATAAAGTAACTGTTAAGGGAAAATTAGGGGAATTATCCCTTGATATTGATCCTGGCATAAAAGTTGAAAACAAGGATAATAATTTGATTGTTAGACCAGTGGGCAATACCAATGGCTTAAGGGCAAAATACGGGCTTTACAGGAGCCTGTTAAATAATTTAGTAGTTGGGGTAAGCAAGGGTTTCAGTAAAACCCTAAAGATTGTGGGGGTTGGTTATAAGGCTGGCGTAAAAGGAGATAACCTGGAACTAAATGTAGGCTATTCTAACCCTGTTGTATTTAAGAAGATGCCAGGTATTGATTTTGAAACCCCTGACAATAATACAATTATTGTCAAAGGAATAGATAAGCAGCTTGTGGGGAAAATTGCTGCTGATATAAGGGAAGTAAGAAAACCGGAGCCCTATAAGGGTAAAGGCATAAGATATGAAGGTGAATATGTTAGAAGAAAAGTTGGAAAAGCTGCTATTACTGCGGCAGGAGTAGGTAAATAGGGGAGTATTTATGAAGACAAAAATTGAAAAAAAAGATAAAGGATTAAGAAGGAAACTAAGGTCAAAGCATAAGATTAAATATAAATCAGAACGTCCCAGGCTTTGTGTCTATAGGAGCAATAAACATATTTATGGTCAGATTATTGATGATTTTACCGGGGATACTATAGTTGGCATTTCAAGCAAGAGTATTACACCCAAGGCAGAGGATAAAGGGAAAATAGACATAAGCTTTAGGGCCGGAGAAAAATTGGCCGAAATTGCAAAAAAGAAAAAAATAACAGAAGTTGCTTTTGATAAGAATAAGTTTAAATATCATGGCAGGGTAAAAGCACTTGCAGATGGTGCACGAAAAGGCGGATTGAAATTTTAACAGAGCTTACAAGGAGGAGATTTAGTGCCGGATAATACCAAAACAAATGAATTAGAAGAAAAAGTTATAAAGATAAATAGGGTAGCAAAAGTTGTAAAGGGTGGAAGAAGGTTCAGCTTTAGCGCATTAGTGGCTGTTGGGGACAATAGAAGCAAGGTAGGAGTTGGATATGGCAAGGCAAATGAAGTTTCTACAGCTATAGTAAAGGGAGTAAATAAAGCTAAGAAAAATTTATTTAAAGTGCCGCTGGTTGAAGGGACTATCCCCTACCAGATTAATGCAAAATATGGAGCTGGCCATGTTTTTATGAAACCTGCTTCTGAAGGTACAGGGGTAATTGCTGGAGGCCCAGTTAGGGCAATACTTGAGCTTGCGGGAGTTAGGAATATTTTAACCAAGTCAATAGGTAGCTCTAATGCTTTGAGCATTGCCAATGCTACTATTCACGGGTTGAAATCCCTCAAAACACCTGAGCAGATAAAGAAAATTAGAGGCAAATAAGTATTAATGTCTGGAGGAGATAAATAGTGAGAATTAATGATATAAAAAAACCAAAAGGTATTCGTAAATCCAGAAAAAGAGTTGGCAGAGGGGACAGTTCTGGTTATGGCAAAACTGCAGGTAGGGGAACCAAAGGCCAGCTCTCAAGATCTGGAGGCAAGACCAGGATAGGTTTTGAAGGAGGGCAAATGCCTTTACAGAGAAGGCTACCCCACCTTAAAGGTTTTAAGAATACTAGGAAAAAAGTTTATAATACCATAAATGTAGGCGAACTTGATAAGTTTAAAGAGGGCACTACAGTAGATTACAAGTTACTCAAGGAAAGCGGACATTTAGTTAAGAAAAGCGACCTGGTTAAAATATTGGGTGATGGCGAGCTTAGCAAGAAACTGAATGTTAAAGCCAATGCCTTTAGCAAAAGTGCTGCCCAAAAAATTGAAAAAGCAGGCGGAAAAGCGGAGGTAGTATAGGATGTTCCGCGCTATTGTAAATGCTTTTAAGATAAAAGAAATTAGAAATAAGATATTGTTTACTATTGGCATCTTGGCCATATACAGATTCGGGGCTAATTTAACCATACCTGGAGTTGATGCCACGGTTGTAACTGAACAGGTACAGAGTGGAGTAATAGGAATGATGGACTTATTTTCAGGGGGAGCTTTAGGCAGGTTTGCCGTTTTTGCCCTGGGAATTATGCCTTATATTACTGCAACAATTATTATGCAGCTTTTACAGGTGGTTATACCTAAGCTAGAGCAACTTTCAAAGCAGGGAGAGATAGGCAGGAGAAAGATTAATCAGATTTCCAGGTACTTAACAGCGGGCCTGGCGCTTATCCAATCAGTTGCCATGGTGTTTTTCTTTAGGAATTATGGAGCCATACCAGAATTTGATTTTATGCATGTATCTTTAATAGTTCTTACCCTGACTGCAGGGACGGTAATTATAATGTGGCTGGGTGAATTAATAAATGTCCATGGAATTGGCAATGGGATATCCTTGATAATATTTGCTTCCATTGTTTCAAGGCTTCCGGGCCAGATGATTAGCCTGTTTAGGCTTAGGGGTACGGATCTGGTATTTGTGGCTTTCTTCTTTATATTGGCTATTGGAGTAGTGATGGCTATTATTCTAATCCAGCACGGCGAAAGAAGGATACCGGTTCAGTATGCCAAGAGGGTTGTAGGCAGGAAGGTATTTGGAGGCCAAAGCACTTATATACCTTTAAAAGTTAACCAATCTGGTGTTATGCCTATAATTCTTGCGGTGGCAGTACTGCTATTTCCGGCGACTCTTGCCCAATTTATTCCTAACCGGTGGCTACAGGGTTTTGCTGATGCCTTAAGTCCCAGTACAGCTGGCACCATTAACCCAATTTATGCGGTGACCTATACAGTTTTAATTATAGTTTTTGCTTATTTTTATACTGCCATTACTTTTAATCCCGTAGACACGGCAGATAACCTGAAAAAATATGGAGGCTTTATACCTGGAATTAGGCCTGGGAGGAATACGGCAGACTACCTTTCAAATATATTAAACAGGATTACATTACCTGGGGCAATATTTCTGGCAATTGTGGCATTGCTGCCCGAGATCCTTATAAGCTATATGGGCCTTCCCTTCAGATTTGGAGGCACATCTATAATTATCGCCGTAGGCGTTTCATTGGAAACCATGAAGCAGCTGGAGTCCCAGCTTACCATGAGAGACTATGAAGGATTTTTGAAATGATCATTATATTATTAGGGCCTCCTGGAGCAGGGAAAGGAACCCAGGCTATAAATATTAGTAATAAATTTAATATTCCCCACATTTCAACCGGGGATATTTTAAGGAAAGAGATAAAAGAAGGCAGCGGCCTTGGGAAAAAAGCGAAGGAATATGTAGAAGGGGGAAAGCTTGTACCTGATGAAATTATAGTTGGCATTATAGAGAAAAAACTGGATAAAGACAGCACTAATGGTGGAGCGCTTTTGGATGGTTTTCCAAGAACTATTGAACAGGCAGAGATGCTTGACCGGGTGCTGGCCAAGAGAGGGCTGTCTGTAGACAAGGTGCTGAATTTGGAAGTAGACAGGAAAGAGTTAATTAAGAGGTTAAGCAGCAGAAGGCTATGCAAGTCCTGCAAACAGATAACCAAAGTGGAAGAAAGCGGAAAAAACAGTTGCCCTGAATGCGGGGGGACTTTAATAAAAAGGAAAGATGACGATATAAAGGTTATAAAGAAAAGGCTTGAAGTTTACCGTAAGCAGACGAAACCTTTAATTGATTATTATCAATCAAAAGGGGTGCTGGTAAATGTAGATGGTGACGTGTCTGAGGCAAAAGTCACCGAAAGGATATTAAATGCCTTATGATAATTTGCAAGTCATCTGTTGAAATAGAGAAGATGCGGAAGGCTGCTGGAATAGTAGCGGAAGTTCTTTTGAAAATTAAAAGTATGCTTAAGCCGGGATTAGCTACTAAATATTTAAATGAAGTAGCGGAAGAAATAATATATGGGAGGAAAGCAGAGCCTGTATTTAAAGGATATTTGGGAAGGATTAGCAAGATTCCCTTTCCCAGCAGTATTTGCGTTTCTATAAATGAAGAAGTTGTGCATGGGATACCAGGAGATAGGGTTATAGAAGAAGGAGACCTGGTTTCTGTGGATGTGGGTGTAAAGTATGGGGGCTATTGCGGCGATGCAGCTAGAAGTTTTTTAGTGGGTAAAGTTGATGGCAGAGTCAGACAACTCTGGCAGGCCACCAGGGAAGCACTTAAATTAAGCATAGAAAAATGTAGGATTGGCGGAAGGTTATCAGATATCTCCAATACTATAGAAGAGAGGGCAAAAAAGGATGGTTTTTCTGTGGTAAGGGATTTTGTGGGTCATGGCATAGGAAAGGACATGCATGAGGATCCACAAATATTAAATTATGGTCCGCCGGGCCAGGGCCCAGTGCTAAAAAAGGGAATGGTTTTAGCCATAGAACCTATGCTTAATATAGGAAAAAGTGGAGTTAAGGTTTTGGATGATAAGTGGACTGTGGTAACTAAAGACAGGTCTATTTCATGCCATTTTGAAGATATGGTGGCAATAACTGAAGATGGCCCTGCTGTGCTTACAGGGTTTTAAAAAATGTGTAGACAACAGTTAAGATTTTTGGTAACCTACACATTTGTGCTCTAAATAAAGATAAGAGGGGGATAAAAATTAGTAAAAAAGAAGGCATAATTGAAGCCGAAGGTACAATACTGGAAGCTCTGCCCAATGCAATGTTTAGGGTAGAACTTGATAACGGGCATAAAGTGCTGGCCCACATTTCAGGTAAGATGAGGATGCACTATATAAAGATATTGCCTGGTGATAAGGTGAAAGTCGAAATATCACCTTATGATTTAAGCAGGGGCAGAATAACTTACAGGAAAAAGTAAATAAAGAGGGATTTAAATGAAAGTTAAACCATCTGTAAAAAAAATGTGCAATAATTGCAGAATTATAAGAAGAGAGGGTAAAGTAATGGTTATATGCAAGAACCCTCGGCATAAACAAAAACAGGGTTAAGGAGGTTTTAAATTGGCTAGAATTGCAGGAGTAGATATACCAAGAGATAAACATATAAATATTGCTTTAACTTATATTTACGGAATTGGGCAATCTAAAGCAAATAAAATTTTAGAGGAATTAAATATTGAAAAAAATTTAAAAACAAAAGACCTTAGTGACGGAGAAGTAGCAAAAATTAGGCAGTATATTGATTCAAGCGTCAAGGTCGAGGGAGACCTGAGAAGAGAAGTAAGCCAAAACGTTAAGAGGCTAATTGAGACAAACTCTTATAAAGGCATCAGGCATAAAAGGGGTCTTCCTGTAAGGGGCCAAAGGACCCATACTAATGCTAGGACTAGAAAAGGAAAGAAAAGAAGTGTCGGCATTAGAGGCAGAAAGAAAACAAGTTAATTAGGAGGTTAAATTTTGGCTAAGAAAAAGAAAGCTAAAAAAGCAAGGAAAAAGCAAAGAAAGAATATTGCATATGGAATTGCCCATATACAGTCAACCTTTAATAATACTATTGTTAATATTACTGACACTAAAGGCAATACTATAGCCTGGGGCAGTGCTGGTGCGAAAGGCTTTAAGGGATCAAGAAAAAGCACGCCTTTTGCGGCACAAATTACTGCTACCGAGGTGGCAAGAGAAGCCCAGGAACATGGAGTTTCAAAAGTTGATGTCAGAGTAAAAGGTGTAGGTTCAGGCAGGGAAACAGCAGTAAGGTCGATTCAGGCTGCTGGCATTGATATCGGATCGGTTATTGATGTTACTCCTGTTCCCCATAACGGGTGCAGGCTGCCTAAAAGAAGAAGAGTTTAGATTTTTTAAAAAGGAGTTTCTAAAAAAATGAGTCAGACAAAAGAATCAGTATGCAAGTTATGCAGAAGGGAAAAGCAAAAGCTATTTTTAAAAGGGCAAAGGTGCTTTACTGATAAATGCGCTATTGAGAGAAAACCGTACTCTCCTGGTCAAAGAGCTAAAAGAAGGACTATTGAGTCTGAATATTATGGGCAGCTCAGAGAGAAACAGAAGGCAAAGAGGTATTATGGTTTAAGAGAAAGACAGTTTAGGAATTATTATGAGAAGTCTGTAAAGAAGCGTGGTGTAACCGGGGAAACTTTGCTCCAGTTGCTTGAAACCAGGTTGGATAATATTGTTTACCTGATGGGCTTTTCGTCATCAAGGCCTTTGGCTAAGCAGTTAATCGGACATGGCCATGTTATGGTGGATAGCAAAGTTGTGGATATACCTTCTTACCAGGTTAAAGAGAACCAAGAGATAAGTATCAGCCAGTCGAGCCAAGACATAGTTCCCGTAATAGAGTCAAAGGAAAGTGCTGCAAGCCTTACTCCACCAGAATGGCTGGAGGTAAATTTAGAGAATTTAAAAGGAAAAGTATTAAGGGTGCCAAAACGTGAAGAAATTAAGGCACCAATAAATGAGAGGATAATTGTTGAGCTATATTCTAAATAGAATATTTTTGCTTGGGAGGTAGATTTAAATTGTTAAAAATGCAAAAACCAAATGTTAGAATTCAACACCAGGATGAAAGCTATGGTGAATTTATTATAGAGCCCCTTGAGAGGGGATTTGGCCACACTTTAGGTAACTCTATTAGGAGGGTCCTTTTGTCGTCAATTGAAGGTGTGGGCATATCAAAGCTGAAAATCGAGGGTGTTGATCATGAGTTTTCCACAGTTGAGGGAATGAAAGAAGATATACTGGAGTTCGTTGCTAACCTGAAAGGCGTTATTTTCCAGATGGACGGGGATGAGCCGGTAAAGTTAAAAATGGAGAAAAAAGGTCCTGGTAAAGTAAAAGCATCAGACATAAAACTTACTTCAGAGGTTGAAATTTTAAACCTTGATACCTATATTGCCACCTTGACCAATAAGAGTCAATTGAAGGCTGAATTTATACTGGAGAGAGGCAAAGGCTATAGGCTAGCTAGCGAAAATTCAATTGAAGAAGATGAAATTGGGGTAATACCGCTAGACACTATTTTTTCACCTATTAAGAATGTTTCATTTAAAGTTGAAAATACCAGGGTGGGGCAGATGACCAATTTCGACAAACTGACCTTGGAAATCAATACAAACGGAAGCATTAAACCTGAAGAGGCACTAAGCCAGGCTTCAAAAATAATAAATGATTACATGGCTTTACTGATCGACCTTTCCGATAAGGCCAATAAAGATGACCCCATTTTTGAAGAAGTAAAGGAAGAAGAGGAAAAGCCCGATTACCCGTCAATTGAGGAGTTAGAGCTTTCGGTAAGGGCTTATAACTGCTTAAAGAGGGAAGGCATAGATACAGTAGAAAAGCTTTTAGACTACAGTGAAGATGAGCTTCTTGATATCAGGAATTTCGGGCAAAAATCGATACAGGAAGTTAAAGATAAAGTAAAAGAATTAGGGCTTACTTTTAAAAGTAAGTAGTAGAGCGGGAGAAGATTATTATGGTAATACCAAAAAAAGCGGCAAAATTTGGCGGAAGTAGTAGCCACCAGAAGGCAATGATGGCTAATATGGCTATTTCACTATTTGAAAATGGAAGGATAGAAACTACCCTGCCTAAGGCCAAGCATTTAAGGGGATTTGTGGACAAGCTAGTAAACATGGCTAAAAAGGATAATTTGGCAGCCAGGAGGAATTGCCTTAGGTTGCTTAAGAATTATAAGGCTGTGCAAAGATTATTTAACGAAGTAGCACCAAGACTGTATGAGCGGAATAGCGGTTTTACCAGGATCATTAAGTATAAGCGCAGGCTCGGAGATGGTGCGCAGATAGTTATTATGGAACTTGTAGAATAAGTGTTGTTTGAAAATGGCAAATTATATGGCTGTTATTGAATATGACGGCACGGGATATTGTGGTTTTCAGTCTCAACCAGGGAATGTGCCCACTATAGAAGCAGAACTTGGAAAGGTTTTTAGGAAAATTTTGGGCACCGAAATTAAGTTGAGCTATTCTGGTAGGACTGATGCAGGAGTGCACGCCCTATACCAGGTGATAAATTTTAAGTTTAGCGGTGAGGTGGACCTGTATAGGTTTAAGTGGTCAGTTAATTGCATGCTACCGGAAGATATAGGGCTGAAGTATATTAAGGAAGCTGGAAAAAGTTTTGATGCGCGGAGGAGTGCTAAGCATAGGGAATATAGCTACTATGTGGTAAACGGAAATTTTCAAAGTGTTTTTTTGAAAAAGTACAGCATATTGATCACGCATAAGCTAGATTTGGAACTGATGCAGGAGGCTTCCAAATTATTTGTGGGAAAAAAAGATTTTAAAGCTTTTAGCAAGGCTGGTAACCAGAAGAATAATACTGTAAGAGAAGTTTTTGGGTTTAATATAGCTAGGTCTGAAAATAATTTAATTATTTTTAATATAAAGGCAAATTCATTTTTATATAATATGGTAAGAATTATTGTAGGCACATTGTTGGATCTGGGAAAGGGCAACAGAAGCATTGACAGCATAAAAGAAGCCCTAGAAAAGAAAGAGAGGGGCCTAAGCGAAACCCCGGTGCCGGCTAAGGGTTTGTTTCTTACCAAAGTTGGTTATTGAATATTGGAGGATAAATATGGCAGAAACGGGATTTAAGACGTATAATGCAAAAAAAGAAGAAATAGATAGGAAATGGTATTTAATAGATGCTAGTGGCAAGACACTAGGAAAGCTTGCTACTGAGGCTGCAAAAATACTCAGGGGAAAAAACAAGGCTATTTATACCCCTAATGTTGACTGTGGCGATTTTGTAGTTGTCATAAATGCAGAGAAAATAAAGGTTTCCGGAAAAAAAATGCAGGATAAAAAATACTATAAACACTCCGGCTATATTGGAAACCTGAAAACCGAAACCCTGGAAGAAAAACTTAAGAAAAAGCCGGAGGATGTAGTAAGAATAGCGGTTAAAGGTATGCTCCCCCATAACAAGCTGAACCGGAAAGTGATAAAAAAATTGAAGATTTATAAGGGGTCCAGCCATCCGCATAAAGCACAAAAACCTGAAAAATTAGAAATTTGAGGAGGATAAAAGTTGGCAGACAAGGTTAGTTACAAAGCAACTGGTAAAAGAAAGAATTCGATAGCGCAAGTGGAATTAGTTCCCGGAAAGGGAGAGATAATTGTAAACGGTAAGAAGTTTAAGGATTATTTTCCTAGAGAAACCTTAAGAATTATTGTTTATGAACCCCTTAAGTTAACTGGTACTGATAATGCTTATAATATTGTTACCGGAATAAAAGGCGGGGGAATATCTGCACAGGCAGATGCATTAAGGCATGGCATTTCAAGAGCTCTGCTGGAGATAAATGGAGAATACAGGCCAATCTTAAAGAAGGCTGGTTTGCTTACCAGGGATCCCCGGGAAAAAGAGAGAAAAAAATATGGTCTTAAGAAAGCCAGAAAGAGACCACAGTTCTCAAAGAGGTAATACAATTATTTGGCTAGATATCCAAGAATATATATAAATCTAGATAGAGTTAAGCATAATACTAGAGTTATAAGCGGCCGGTGTGCAGAATTAGGCATATCGGTCGTTGCTGTTACTAAGAGCATTTTAGGAAACCTGAGAGTAGCTGAAGCTATTGCAAAGTCAGGGATTGGAATGTTTGCAGACAGCAGGCTGCCTAATCTGGAAAAGCTGGGAAAAAAATTCAAGAGAAACCAATTAATGCAGCTTAGGACTCCCATGTTAAGCGAAGTTGGCCGGATGGTAAGAACATGCGGCATTAGCATGGAAACAGAGATTGAAGCAGTGAAAAGAATAGAGAAAGTATGCCAGAGAATTAATAAAAGCCACAGAATTATAATAATGCTGGACATAGATGATGAAAGGGAGGGTTTGCTTCCCAGGCAGGTTTTACCTTTTTGTAGGAAGGTAACCAAAACTTGCAAATGGGTGGAAATTTACGGACTGGGGACAAATGCCAGATGTATCTCAGAAAGTGAACCTAAAAAGAGTAGCCTTTATGCCCTGATTAATGCAGCAAATGTACTTAAAAGGGAACTGGGAATAAAAGTTAAGGTGCTCTCAGGGGGGAACTCAAGCTTGTGGAATTTAATTGTGGCTAAAAAAATGCCGGCAGGAATAAACCAGGTAAGAATAGGGGAAGCTATTTTTTTAGGGCACGAAACTGTTGGCTACCGTCATATAGAGGGCGCTAGCCAGGATTGCTTTGTCCTAGAGGCTGAGGTAATTGAGTCAAAAGAGGGTACTAAAAAAGCTATTTTAGGTCTGGGGTTGCAGGACACTGGGGCCGGGAAAATAAGGCCAAAAAATAAGGGAATTAAAGTTTTGGGCCAAAGCAGCGACCATACTATTATTTCATGGGATAAAGAAAGTGGGGAAACCTTTCTTGTAGGGGATAAAATTTCTTTTAATATAGATTATTTTGGTCTATTATCTTGTATGACTTCCCCTTTTGTGGAAAAAGTGTATATAGAGGATTAAACATATGAAAGATTTACGGAAACTTTTTGGTACGGATGGAATAAGGGGCATTGCAAATAAGGAATTAACTGCAGAGCTTGCATTAAATGTAGGGCATGCAGGGGCTAAGTATCTTGTTGAGGGTAAGGAAAAAGGCCGGATAATTGTGGGAAAAGACCCCAGGCCTTCCGGTGACTTTATCGAACATGCCCTTATTGCAGGGATACTATCAAGTGGTCAGGATGTTTTAAAGGCAGGCATTATTAGTACTCCTGCCGTGGCTTTGCTTACTAAAATACTGAACCTGGAAGGTGGAGTGGTTATATCTGCATCCCATAATCCCCTAGATGATAATGGGATTAAGTTTTTTGGCAAAGGAGGAAACAAGCTTAGGGATAAACAGGAAAAAGCTATAGAAGACTATATTACAGATAAGGACTTTAAAAATAATTTTTGCCCTACTGGCACAGGAGTGGGAAGATGCAGGGACTTGGAAGATGCAAAGGAAATTTATCTTGATTATTTGCTAAAGAATATAAAGTTAAACCTCGAAGGCTGTCAGATTGTGCTTGATTGTGCAAATGGTGCTTTAAGCGCCATTGCCCCGGAAGCTTTTTCCAGGTTGGGAGCAGCGGTCAAAAGCTTTAACACTGACTTGGAAGGGGAAAATATCAATAGGGGTTGTGGGTCCACTCATCCTGATGTATTAAAGAAGCTGGTGCTTGATAATAAAGCTGATTTTGGCTTTTCTTTTGATGGTGATGGCGACAGGGTAATTATTTGTGACAGGAAAGGCCGGATACTGGATGGAGACAATATAATTGCCTTTTGTGCAGTAAACATGGCTAAAGTAGGGAGATTGAAGAATAATGCGGTGGTTACTACAGTTATGGCTAATATGGGTTTTGATAAAGCTATGAAAGAAAAAAACATTAAGGTATTTAAAACCAGCGTGGGGGACAGGTATGTCCTGGAGAAGATGAATGAGATTGGAGCTGTATTTGGAGGAGAGCAATCAGGGCATATAATATTTAAGGAGATTAGCCCCACAGGTGACGGTCTTGTAAGTGCATTGCAGTTTTTAAAAACACTGGTTTCAACAGATTACAATCCGGATGATATCTATAATATAATTATAAGGTATCCCCAGGTGTTAAAGAATGTAAAGGTGAAAAATAAAAAGGAAATTGCAGACAGCAGCTATTTAGTGGAAAAGGTAACGGCTATGGAAAAAAGATTGGGGAATGATGGAAGGATAGTGGTTAGGCCTTCAGGTACTGAACCGGTTATAAGGGTTATGATAGAAGCCAAAACCATAGAGGAAGCAAACAGGGTGGCTGACATGATGTCATCCTATATTATTGATTACAATAAGGGGAAATGAGGGATGGGAGGATTTAATGTGCGGTATCGTAGCCTATGTTGGCAGCAGGAATTGTAAGAGGGTATTAATAAATGGCTTAAAAAGACTTGAATATAGGGGTTATGACTCAGCAGGCATAGGAGTTCTGGCAGACAGTTCAGGAGCATATAAAGTAACAATTGTAAAAGAAGCCGGCAAGATAAAAGAGCTGGAAGAAGAATTAAAGAATATAAACACAGATGGACATTGTGGCATTGGCCATACAAGATGGGCAACCCATGGCGAGCCTACTAGGGCTAATGCACATCCCCATAAGGATTGCAGCGGTAGTATAGCGGTAGCCCATAATGGAATTATTGAAAATTACCAGGAAATAAAGAAGGAGCTGGAGGGAAAGGGCCATAAATTTATATCCCAAACAGATACCGAAGTGCTTCCCCATCTTTTAGAAGAATACAATAGCGGCGACTTGCTAGTAGCGATGCAGAAATTAATGAAGAAAATAAAAGGATCCGGGGCTATAGTAGCCATATCATCAGAAAAACCGGATGAGATTGTTGGGGCAAGGCTGGCTAGCCCTCTGATTGTGGGCCTCTCTAAAAACGGGAATTTCCTTGCTTCTGATATGCCAGCTGTTTTGGAGCATACCAGGAATTTTATGGTATTAAATGATTATGAGACAGTAAGGCTAAAAAAGGATTCAGTAAATATTTATGATAAAGAGGGAAAGCTGGTTGAAAGGGAAACCTTTAAAGTCAACTGGAGTATATCCAATGCTGAAAAGGATGGCTATCCTGATTTTATGCTTAAAGAAATATATGAGCAGCCCCATGGGGCAAAAGAGACCATGAGGGGCAGGCTTATAGATGGTAAATTGAATTTTGGTGAGCTGGATTTAAGTGAAAAGAAAATAAGGGATTTAAAGAAAATACAAATTATAGCCTGCGGTACTTCCTACCATGCAGCATTAACAGGAAAGCAGATTATAGAGAGGTGGGCTAAAATTCCGGTGGAAGTTGACTATAGTTCAGAATATAGATACAGGAATCCTATTGTGGAAGATAACTGCCTGTTTGTTGCAATTACCCAGTCAGGGGAAACTATTGATACCCTTGCTGCAATCCGGGAATCAAGGTCCAAAGGGGCTAAGGTAATTGCAATTACCAATATAGTTGGGAGTACGGTAGCCAGGGAATCTGATTCTGTAATTTATACCCATGCCGGGCCAGAAATAGGTGTTTGTGCCACTAAGACATTTACTGCCCAAATCGTGGTCATGTATCTCATGGCTCTTTATTTTGCTAGGGTAAAGGGAACCATTGATGATGATTTTTATGAAAAGGTAATTGAGGAGCTTGAATTTCTGCCCAATAAAATCCAGGATATACTAAACAGGGAAGACCAGGTTAAAAAAATAGCTGACCAGACCTATAAACATTCTTGTTTCTTATTTCTGGGGAGGATTTATGGATTGCCCATGGCTCTGGAAGGGGCCTTAAAATTAAAAGAAATAAGCTATATCCATGCTGAAGGTTACCCGGCAGGGGAAATGAAACATGGGCCTATAGCATTAACCGATAAAAGAACAGTGGTAGTTGGAATCATGCCCAATGATTATGTCTATGAAAAGCTGCTTAGCAATATACAGGAAGCAAAGGCAAGAAAGGCTACCCTTTTTTCAATAGCCACTAAAGGTAATACACAGGTTAGTAAATATGTAGATTATTCTTTTGAAATACCAAAAACTTTAGAGGAATTATCAGGAATATTGTCTGTAATACCATTACAGCTTTATGCATACTATATTGCCAAGAATTTAAACCGTGATGTTGACCAGCCAAGGAATTTAGCAAAAAGTGTTACCGTGGAGTAGTATTGTCTATTTACATGGCAGGAGTAGATATAATTGAGGTTGAAAGGATAAGGCAGGCAGCTAACAATTCAGAAGCTTTTCTAAATAGGGTATTTACCCCAGATGAGGTACAATACTGCCGGGCCAAGGGCAAGCAAATGTATCCAAGCCTAGCCTCACGTTTTGCGGCAAAAGAAGCTGCGGCCAAATCCATGGGAAAAGGCTTTGGCAAAGATTTATCATTGAAAGAAATTGAAATCAAGAACAAGGATGATGGCTCCCCCTATGTTGTTTTACACGGACGGGCTAAAGAAATTGCAGAAAAACTAGGTATAAAGGAAGTAAAATTATCCCTTTCTGCTACCAATGAGTATGCAGTTGCTTTTTCGGTTTCAATTAAAGCTTAAATATAGCGGCTTTTTTTTGCTATAATAGTTCTATCATGTAAATTGTAAGGAATATTATATGGGTTTAGAAAGAATACTTAAGGGAAGCAGGATAGCTGAAATTGACCGGAAATGCATAAATGGTGGCATAGATTCAAAATGGCTGATGAAGAATGCGGGGAATTGTGTTTCTAAAGAAATTAAAGGTGATTTAAAAAACAAAAAGGGCGCAAATGGAATAATAATTTGTGGAGGCGGAAACAATGGCGGCGACGGGTTTGTTGCAGCCATTGATTTAATAAAAGCAGGGTTTGATATAAAAGTCTTCTATATTTCTCCCACAGAAAAATTTAGCAGTGATTCTTCATATTATTTTAATATGCTTTCAGGGCTTAAGGGATCTGATACTTTTTACTTAAATATGGAAAACCAGGAAGTGGAAGAAATTTTTGGCCAGCAGTTGGATTCCGCTTATTTTATTGTAGATGCTATTTTCGGTACCGGTCTTCACGGAAAAGAAGTTTATGGACAAGCAAAAACTATAATAAATAGGATTAGTCAGGCAAAGTCTAATAAAGGCAAGCTAGTGTACTCAGTGGATATACCATCGGGTATAGATTCAGACAATGGGATGGTTTTAGGAACGGCGGTAAGGGCTGATAAGACAATCACATTTGGGTGCAAAAAGTTGGGAATTGTTAATTTTCCGGGGACTGAATATGCGGGAAAGATAAAAGTTGTGGATATAGGAATTCCCCCAAAGCACTTTAGCGGGTATGAAGATATTTTTGAAGCCCGGCTGGATTGGGTTTGTGAAAAAATACCTGAGCGTCAGTCCTGGACTTACAAGCATAAAGTAGGAAAACTTTTAGTTATTGCCGGATCTATCGGGCTTAGCGGCGCTGCTTCTATGACCTGCCTCTCTGCAATGAGGGCAGGAGCTGGACTGGTAACCCTGGTATGCCCCTGGGAGCTTAACAGTATCTTTGAGCAAAAGTTAACAGAGGTTATGACATATCCAGTAGACCAGACAGATGATGTTAGCATTCATTATGGGAACCTGGAAAAAATTATAGATTTGAGTGCAAATTTTGATGCCCTGGCCATCGGTCCCGGCATATCTAAAAATTTAAGCACATTGCGCCTGGTAAGAGAAATACTTAAGGAGGTAAAAAAACCTACAGTACTTGATGCGGATGGCCTGGCAGCCCTGTACAGCCTTAGAGAAGCTGACCAGGACCAAAACTTTGACTTGTCCCATGTAATAATTACCCCTCATGCAGGTGAGCTTTCAGTAATACTGGGCAGGGATAAAATTAGCTTGGACCAGAGATATAATGTAAATGTAGGGGTGGCAAGGCAATTTAACCTGGTGTCAGTTTTAAAGGGGGCCAGGACGCTGATTTCAGAACCAGGTGGAACTACTTTTATAAATACTACCGGGGATTGGGCACTGGCGACAGCCGGAACCGGTGATATACTAACTGGTATTATTGGGTCTTTTCTTTCCCAGGGAATGGATAAGTTTGAGGGCGCTGCTTGTGGGGTTTTTATCCATGGAATGGCTTCCGACATTGTTTCCAGAAATACCAGCAAAACTTCCATGATAGCTACCGACTTGCTGGAAGGGATTAAAAAAACTTTTTTAAAAATAGAAAGAATAAAATACAAGGAGTGACTTATGGCAGAATTAGTGGCAAAAGACATTATGAACAAAAATGTTATAACTATAAGTAAGAATGCATCTATAAAAGAGTTATCTGATCTCCTCTTAGACAATAATATTAGCGGGGTACCTGTACTGGATGAACAGGGGAACATGATAGGTATTGTTACTGAGGGGGATATCATTGTCCAGGATACGGATCTTCATTTCCCCAGGTACTTTAAACTTCTAGATAGCATAATATACCTAGAGAGTTTTTCCAAATTTAAAAAAAGCCTTAAAAAGCATCTGGCGACTAAAGTAGAAGATATAATGACAGAAGAAGTTATTACAGTTAAGGAAACCACTTCTGTAAATGAAATAGCCAATTTGATGACTGAAAAAAATATTAACAGGGTACCGGTAGTGGACGAGGATAAAAAATTGGTGGGCATTATTACAAGGTCAGATATAGTAAAATCAATGATATAAAAGTTAGTTATATGCTAGGTGGTAACAAAATAGGGAAAAGATTTACCTGGATTGAAATTAATTTAGAGAATCTCAGCTATAATTTATCCCAGTTTAAATCCCTTCTGAAAAACAAGGATACTAAAATAATGGCTGTGGTAAAAGCCAATGCTTATGGGCATGGAGCGGTAGAAATATCAAAAGAAGCCCTAAAGGATGGGGTATATTGCCTGGGAGTTGCATTGGCAGAAGAAGGGGTTGAGCTAAGAAAAGCAGGGATCGGTGCTCCCATCTGTATTTTGGGAGAAATCCCGGATTCAGCCATAAAGGATGCGGTAAAATATGATTTGACTCCTTCCATAAGCTCGGCCAAGAAAGCAAAGGCCATATCAAAAGTATCAAAATCTTTAGGCAAAACAGCTAATTGTCATATAAACATCGATACAGGAATGAATAGGCTGGGAATTAATTTCAGAGATTGTGTAAAGCTGATAAAGAAAATACTGGAATTGGATTATATAAGCATTGAAGGGATATTTACCCATTTTTCCTGTGCCAGCGAAAAAGGGGACAGGTTTACGGAAACCCAGTGGAAAAGGTTTGGGGAAGTACTTAAAGAATTACGGGAATTAAAGAAGGAGATAAAATTTTCTCACTGTTGCAATAGTGCTGCATTTCTAAAGTATAGAAAAATGGAGATGGACATGGTAAGGTTGGGGATTGCAATTTATGGTCTTAATCCTTTCAGCAGTTCTAAGCCTAAATTGGATTTAAAACCGGTATTAAGCTTAAAATCCAGGATAACTTTTATAAAAAAAGTTGCTCCGGGAGAAGGTATCTCTTATTGTTCAACTTTTAAAACTAACAGGGAGAGCATAATTGCAACTATTCCCATAGGTTACGCAGATGGATATAGCAGAATACTTTCCAACAAGGCAAGTGCAATAATTAACGGGCAATTTGCTCCGCTGGTAGGAAATATTACCATGGACCAGATCATGATAGATTTAACGGATATAGAAGGGGCAGATGGGATAAAGGCTGGGGATGAAGTCATATTGCTTGGTAGCAGCGGGAATAAAAGAATTAGCGCTGAAAATCTGGCAGAGTTAGCGGAAACCATAAATTATGAAATTGTATGCAATTACCGTTCAAGAATACCCAGGATTTTTATAAATTAACCATGAGAGGCAATGATGAAAGTAATAGGATTTAATGGCAGTCCCAGAGAAAATGGCAACACTCGCATAGCAATAAATACAGTTTTCAGGCAGCTGGAGAAAAACAATATAGAAACTGAGATAATAAATATGGGCGAATATAACATAAAAGCTTGCACGGGGTGTTTAAAGTGCATAAAGATGGGTACTGGATATTGTGCACTTGATGATGACAAATTAAACGGCTGGCTTAATAAAATTTATAGTGCTGATGGAATTATAATTGGCTCTCCTGTTTATTTTGCTTCAATGACTTCTCAAGCCAAAGCGTTAGTGGACAGGTTAGGCTATTGCGCACGGGTGGGCGGCTTTCTGTTAAAGGGAAAAGTGTGCTGCAGCGTAGCTGTGGTTAGGAGACAGGGTGCTGTTTGTGTCCTGAATCAGATAAACAACATGTTTCTTGCAAATCAGACTGTAATGCCTTCATCAAGCTCATGGAATTTTGCTGTAGGAAGACACCCGGGTGAGGTTAGAAAAGATGAAGAAGGAATGGAAACATTAAAAATTTTAGGTGAGAATATGGCTTGGTTGTTACGAAAAGTAGCAAAAAATAAAGATGTTTGAAAAGTTAGTTATATTACTCTTTGTATTATTAATTATCTTTAGCATTAGCTGCACTAAAAATGTAATTACCTTGGAGGAAGGACAAAGAGAAGGCCGCAAAAATAACAGAGGAAATGCTGGCAGCCTTCAATGATAGAAATTACCAGAGTTTTTCCAAGTATTTTTCAGAGCGGATGGAAAATGCACTTCCAGAAGAGGAATTTGAGGAATCTTTTCCCGGGCTCCTTTATGAAAAAATAGGAAAGTATGAACCTTCTTCTAAACAATACCTGGAAGCTTATGAAGATGACGGTCTTATCTCTGTTTATTACAGGGCAAAATTTACTAAGGGCGATGTGTTGGCTACTGTTGTTTTTGATAATAAAGGGAACCAGGTAGCAGTAGACGGTTTGTGGTTTGACTCTTCTAAATTAAGAAAACAATAAAAATAATTTTTATAAAAATATTGAAACAGTATTTTGTAAATGCTAAAATTAGAAAAATTACTAAACTAAGGAGGTTTAGATGGAGCCTAGTGATGCGGTAGGGTTAGGTCTTGGTGCATTTGCCATAATTTGCTGGGTAGTATTTGCACTAATTGGCTTGTTTTTATTTGTTGTTTGGATTATTGCTATAGTTGACTGTGCAAAAAGAAAAGAAGAAGAATTTCCTAGTGGTGCAGAAAATGCCAAGACAATATGGCTAGTCGTTTTAATTGCCTCCTGGGTAGTAGGGCTAAGCTGGCTGGCAGCTATTTTGTACTATTTTATGGTTATAAAGAAAAAACCCAGGAATAAGATCGTTAAAAAATAAAAGGTAGAAATTAAAGCCTCAAATGCAGAGGCTTTAATTTTTCTTTTCTAATCTTCCCCTAGCTTGTTGCTGGCAAAATCCTTAATTGCTTTGGCTGCATCGGGCGGAATTATATTTTTTGCCTGGAGTAAAGTGGTAATGTTTTTTAGGCCTATTCTTTTAATTATGTAGCCTGCGAATGCTCCCATAGCGGCTCCGCCAATAATAAACCATAGTATGTTTTTGTCAACTTCCTTTTCTTTGTCCATCTTTCCTCCATAAAAATTTATTTTTCAATTGACTTCTTTATTAATTTATTTTTATTGGCAAGTTCTTCCATTAAGACCTCGCCTATAAGGTCATAGGCTTTAATTATTTTTGGATTGGAAATAGAATAATAAACACTATTTCCCTCTTTTTTAGTATTAACTACTCCCTTAGACCTTAGCAGTGATAAGTGCTGGGATAGGTTAGCCTGAGGAATTCCGGTTTTCTTTACAAGATCATTAACTTTTACTTCTCCATCTCTTAACGCATTTATGATTGCCTGTCTTCTGGGGTTTGAAATTGTCTTGCAAATATCTGCATGCAAATTATAAAATTCATTTTTTTTCATTAAGATATCCCTTCTAACTGCTACTATGAATATTAAATGATAAGTACTATATAGTCAATTTAAAGAAATATTTAAAAATTACCCTTTCTTAATTCGGAAACCATTTTACCCATGATAAGGGGGATTATTTTAGGCAACATGGAAGGCATCAGTGCGTCCATAACCTCCGGGAACATTTTTGGCATCAGCTTTTCCATGGACTCAGGCATCTGGGGGATGTTCTTTTTAAAATATTTATATATTTTTGGCAGTACTTGGGGCATCATTTTAGGGAGCATTTTTGGTATCATAGCAGGCATGATTTTAGGCATAAAAGAATAAGCCAAGTTTGTTAAAGGAGATGGCAATTTATTTATTACCCTCATCATTTTTTTCATGTATTCCGGCATGGCAGAAATTAAGTCTGCCATTAAATCTTTCATAATTTTTGCCATTCCACTGGCTGTCATGTAATTTATCATGATATCGAATACTTCCCATGCTTGCAGAGTATCACTGGTTGAATCCTTGCTTTTAAAACCCAGTGACTCAATGAAATAGTCGGTTACATCTAATATTTTTAAATCTTTTCCTTTGTTGCTAACCCTTAACTGGACTTCACAACAGGGACAAGAGGTGAGGATAGTTTCTGCACCTATGTTGCTGGCTTCTTCTATTCTCATTTTACCAATGAGATCTGCAGTTGGGTCGGGTTCGCCAGCCCTGGTAAGCACGCTGCCGCAGCAAAGGGCATCTTCTTTGCTGTGCTCCATTTCCTTGAAAGTGATTCCTGGAATAGAAGAAATCATGTCCCTGGGCTGCTGGTATATGTTACCATGCCTTCCTATGTGGCAGGGGTCATGGTAGGTTACGGTTTCATTCCTATCGAACTTGGGAATTAATTTGCCCCCGCTAAGAAGATTGGAAGCAGTTTCTGTAATATGCTCCAGTTCTACATCAAATTTCAGCCCTAATTTTTTTGCCCATTTCCGGTACATGTCATTAAGTGTTACCCAGCAGCCAGGGCAGGATATTATTATTTTATTGATACCTTTTTTATTTATATTTTCGATGTTTTTTCTTACAGCTTTTTCAAATACATCCCATTTACCTGCCATGTAGAAGGGAACTCCACAGCAGGTTTCCTCTTCTCCTAAAACAGTAAAATCAATTCCACCTTCCTTGAGTATCCTGGTCGCGTTTTGAGCAATGTCCTGTGCTATGTAGGAGGCTGTACAACCAGCCCAGTACAGCGTGCTGCTCTCAGGGTTAAGCTCTATATCTTCCGGTAACCATTTGCCCCTATCTTCCTTAAACCTTGCCCAAATGTTATTTTCGTTCCTGTAAGAAGAAGCCATCATCTCAAAAGCAGGAATAGTAGGATATTTCTTCTTGTATACTAAATCTTCCCTCATGTTATCCCAGGTCTCTAGTATTGGTATTTCTACCTGGCAAACCGAATCGCATCTTTTGCAAGTGGTGCAAAGCAGAAAAGATTTTACAATTTCATCATCCAATTTTATATTTCCCTTCTGGTATTCATTCAATATTTTCCATTTTCCTCTTGGTGTAGAGCTTTCCCACAGCCTGCTTTCATAGAGTTCGCAAGCTTGTACACAGTAGCCGCATTTTGCACAAAGGGTAGAATACCACAGTGCGTCTTTAGGTATTTTTGCTGTATCACTTTTGCCATTCCTTCTATTCTTTACCATTTTCCTTAAAATGGGGTAAAGCCATTCCAGGCTTTCAGCTAACCGCATAAGGGAATTAAGTTTTTTTGCAGGATTATCCTTTAGAGAGCCAGTGGAGAACAGTTTCCCGGGGTTAAGGATATCGTCTTTGTCTGCCTGCTTTTTGAAATTTAAAAGATAATCATATTTATCTCCCAAGCTTTTTTGGGATTTGTAATTAAAGTACATCCCCGGACTGTATATTTTTCCCCCTAATTTTTCAGCTGCTTTTATCAGAGAGATGGAAGCGGTAAAGGTAGCCGCATATGATAGACTTCTTTCATCAGAAAGTATAAAGCCTAAAACAGTTAGGCTCCCATCTTTTGAGTAGATGTTTTCTGAAAGGAATACGCTGTCTATTTCCTTGGAAACAATATTGTAAAATTGATCTGCTTTGTCTTTTGGAATTATTACTTCCACGGGTACTAATGAAGGACCTAGCTTTTTTATCCTCATCACAAAGAACCTGTTTTCCCATTCCTTTTCAGCTAAACTGCTGCTGCCAATCTTAGCTCCAGAATTCAGGCTGTTGATAAAGTTTTCCACATTTTCCTTACAATCTTTAAAATAGGAAATAAGTACATTATACTTCTCTTCTATTGATTTCCCATTTTTTTCTATTTTATTTTTAGCCTTGGCCATGGTTGGGTTTATGAATGAAAATGTATAGAAGCTAATATTTTTACTGTAAGCCTGGCTGGCAAATTTTTCAATTTGAGAAAGGTTATCAAAGGTGAGCAATTTTTTATAAATTCTTTCCCTTTTCTTAATTGAAAAGGTGATTTCAGTTATAAGGGAGGTAGTTCCCATGCTTTCTGCTACCAAATTTATATCTTTTCCCCGTAAGGATTTTTGTTTACCCTGGGGGGTTACAATTTTTACCTCTTGGACTAAGCTGCTAAATTTTCCATATTTGAAGCTGCCAATCCCTATCCCGCCCTGAGCCAGCCACCCACCTACAGTAGACCCGGGAGCGCTTGAAGGGTAAAGCTTTAAGTCTAATCCTTCTATATTTAATTTTGTTTCCAGGTCTTTCCATATAATACCCGGTTCAACAGTTACAGTTAGGTCTTTTTTGTTGATTTTCTTTATATTATTCATTTGGGAAAATACAATGCTTATTCCTCTTGCTGCAGGGATAGAACCTCCATAGCCGCTGGTTCCTAAGCCCCTGGGGGTTAGTGGAATATTATATTTGCCTGCAAGCGTTACCAGCTTAATAATTTCTTCTGTATTTTTGGGAAGCACGATTGCATCAGGGAGGCTATCTATGCTTTTCCTGACAAAGGAAGGCATCACTCCCAAGTCAGTAGAATATAGCATTCTTTCATATTTTTTAAGGTTGACCCTTCTACCAAAAATATCTTTAAGCTCTGTTTCTATTTTTAGCATGGTTCTCCTACGGTATATAATATTATTATATTAATATATCTTAATATTAAGAGATTATCAATATTTTTTTATATTTCCCAAATAATGTAAAATATATTTTTATGGATGGGAAAAATTATAAATACTTTGACTTAATTGTGGGACTATTTGTGGCAGTCCTTTTGATCTCTAATATTGCCTCTACAAAGATTGTCCAAATTTGGAGGCTTACCTTTGACGGAGGTACTATACTTTTCCCCCTTTCATATATTTTTGGCGATATCCTTACCGAAGTTTATGGGTACAGGAAAAGCAGGAGAGTTATATGGATTGGTTTTTTCTGTGCAGTTCTTATGTCCGTTACTCTGGCGGTTATTGGAATAATAAAGCCGGCTGAAGGATGGGATTTGCAAGAGTCCTATATGGCAATTCTAGGACAGACCCCAAGAATTGTTACTGCTTCGCTTATTGCCTATTTTCTGGGGGAATTTTCCAACTCTTTTATCATGGCAAAAATGAAAATTTTTACTAGGGGGAAATGGCTTTTTACAAGGACCATTGGATCCACCATTGTAGGCCAGGGAGTAGATACTATGGTATTTGTAATAATTGCCTTTAGCGGACTTTATCCGGCTTCCTTAATAATTTCTATAATTGTGTCCAATTATGTGTTTAAGGTTGGCTTGGAAGCTGTATTTACGCCTGCAACTTACAAGATAGTACACGTATTGAAAAAAGTAGAAAATGTAGACTACTATGATTACAAAACAAACTTCAATCCGTTTCTATTCTGGAGAAAATAGATATCCTTTAGGTTAAATTATATGCCTTGAAGTTTTAAGGGCAGGTCAAGATGGTTTTCCTTCAGAAATTTTTCGTCTGTAAGGGTACGGCTTGCTTCCCCGTCATAGGTAATCCTGCCCTTGTTTATTATACATGCAGCGGTTAGAAAAATCATAAGCCATGTTCAGATTAAGGGTGGCAATAAGGATGGTTTTTTCCTTAAAAAATTAACCAAGCCAAAAGCAACATTGTCAAATACACTGGTGAAAAACAGCTGGTCATTGGGATCCTGGAAAACAAACCCTATATCCCCTTTAATGCTATGAAGGTTAGCTTTGTTTAGGGTTTTTTTCAAAAATGGATATATCTCCCTTCTTGTATTCTCCGTCCATGAGCCCGGCAATGTTTAAAAGAAGGGTAGATTTGCTTGCCCCGTGGGACCAATTATTAAAACTTTCTCCCCTTCTTTAACCGTAAATGCTATATCTTTTAGCGCCAGTTTCAATTCTAGGGTTGACTGGCCCAAGTGGCTGCTAGAAAGTTATAAGAAAGGCTTTTAATTTGTACTGCGTATTTTATATGTTCAGGCATATTGATTACCAGGCTAGATAAATTTTACAATCTCAATTATTTTTAGTGATGTAGATAATATAATGAAAGAGGGAAGAAATGCAGGTGCCTGAGGCAGACGATTTATCTGGCTTTCATCCTGGCTTTAAAATATTTTTTACCCCATATATTGCCCCAATCAGCCCTCCGGCTGAAATTGCGGCAGTAGACACGGCAGTTTTGAGGTCCACAAATCCATCTGGTATATGTATTGTTGCCTCCTATAAGTGTTACTATTATAATCAAAGTAGTACCAACTATTTAAATAGTCAACGGAAATTTTGTTTTATTTAAATTTTTAACTTAACTTCTTTCATTTTGCTCATATAAAATAGGCTTAGAGGAACACTTAATGGTGATTGAACTTTTCTGGCTGGAATTTAGCACTGTTATTTTGTGGGCATAATTTCTAATATTGATGTTATTATGTTTAAGAATTACAAGAACTGCTAGGGGTTTTTAAAAAACTATTCCATATCTTCAGGATAAGGGTATCTGTAATGGCCGACTATTTCATAATCCAAAAGGACATCAACTGCACTTAATTTCCCTAGCTCTTTTGATGTCATTATTACCAAAGGCACGCCATTTTCATTGGTGTGCGGTGAGATGAAGCCGCCTAGATCCTTATGGGGGTTTTCTTCATCAAGCTGAAAATAAACAATATCCCCGGCCTGCCATTGGATATTATTGGCCGGATGTTCTGGATCGTATTCTGTGTCAAGCTCCAGTGCATGCCTTTTAAAGAATGTTTCCTGGAAGAAAACATGCCTGAAATCAATATATTTTATAGGTTCGTCCCTTCCGATTATGTCCATGGGATAAGATTCTGAATGCTTTAACATATCTTCATAAATTAGCTCCATTAAGTCATAGCCGCAATCCCTTAAAACCATGGCTATTATATCGGTGGAAACTCCTATATTGTCTGTGGGGTATCCTGTTTCCGGGTAAAGCTCATAACCGTATTCTATATTTTCTTCAAGCATCTCCAGTGACCTTAAAACTATATCTTTCTGAGCATCAGACAGTTGGCTGTTTTCAACTCCACTAGGAGTTGGAACCTCGGTGGCTTCAGTTAGTTCAATTTCCATGCTTTCCAGTTCCTCCGGGGTTTCTTCTGTTAGCATCGTGGTAGCTTCTTCTGGTTCCGGGCTCTCCTTGTTTATCACCAATTCACTAATTGGATAGCTCCTACTAGACTGGAATAAATCCAGTGGAATCTTTTTTATCACTTCTTGGTAGTAGCCCTTTAAAACCCAGAATTGCAGGAAGGCTAGAATAATTACAATTATTACCAGGTACTTGTAATTGCTGGATCTTTTTAACTGGGTTCTTCTGCTATTCTTCTTCATAGTATAGCTATTATATTAGATTCAGGCATAATTTGAAACTGTATTGAGGGGATTTTTAAATTGACCTATTTTAAATTTTTTATTATTTACAAATTA
>JBNJCV010000016.1:0-29146 GCA_051744245.1 Actinomycetota bacterium
TTCAATTATTTTCATGGATGAAATTGATGCAGTTGGAAGGCATAGAGGCGCAGGCCTGGGAGGAGGCCATGATGAAAGGGAACAAACCCTTAACCAGTTACTAGTTGAAATGGATGGTTTTGACATTGATAGCACAGTTATATTGATTGCTGCTACCAATAGACCCGATATATTAGATCCCGCTTTGCTCAGGCCAGGCAGGTTTGACCGGCAGATAGTAGTTGACAGGCCAGACCTAAAAGGCAGGGAGGGAATACTTAAAATACATTCTAGGGGCAAACCTTTGGATAAGGATATAAACCTCAAGACTATAGCGAAACAGACTCCCGGGTTTACCGGTGCTGACCTTGCCAACTTATTTAATGAAGCTTCTTTGCTTGCAGCAAGAAGAGACAAGAAAAAAATAACTATGCTGGAAATAGAGGAAGCAGTAGAAAGGGTTATTGCCGGTCCTGAAAAGAAGAATAGGGTAATTTCGGAAAAAGAAAAAAGGATTATAGCTTTCCACGAATCTGGGCATGCTATGCTTTCTTATGTCCTGCCTAATACTGATCCTATCCATAAAATATCGATAATTTCCAGAGGCAAGGCTCTAGGCTATGTTATGGCCCTTCCTGAAGAAGACCGCTTCCTAAAATCTAAGCGGGAACTGATTGACAATGTAACACAGTTGCTTGGAGGCAGGGTAAGTGAGGAATTAAATTTTGACGATATTACTTCTGGGGCCCAAAATGATCTGGATAGGGCTACTAAATTAGCAAGGAAAATGGTAACTGAATTTGGAATGAGTGAAAAGTTAGGGCCCTTAACCTTTAAGGGGGAAAATGAGGATGAAGTATTCTTGGGCAGGGATATAACTTCCAAACCTCATTATAGTGACCGGGTGGCTTCCCTTATTGATGAGGAAGTACATAATATAATACATAATAGCTATAACCAGGCTAAAAAGATACTTCTTGAAAACAAGGAAGCTTTACACAAGCTTGCTAGTGAATTAATTGAAAAAGAAACTTTACATAGGGAAGAAGTTTTAAATATTTTATCTGATGTAAAGTGCCACAAGGAAAAAAATAAAGAAGAAAGCAAACAAAAATAATGGAATACAAGTCTTTGGGGGGAACCGGAATCAGGGTTTCCAGCCTTGGCTTTGGCGCATTACAATTTTCAAGGCTTCCGCATGTGGAAGCCATTAATTTAGTTAGGACTGATTATGGTGCTGGGGTTAACTTCTTTGATACTGCCCATTTATACCCACATAGCGAAGATATATTAGGTAAAGCCATCAAAAGGTATCAAGGGAAAATTAATTATTTCTTTAAGGCCAACAGCTTCAGATAAAAAATATTTTTGAAGGAAATTGATCATTATGATTCCCATGAATTTTGTGTCCACTGAATTTACTTCAGATGAAATATACCGAAATTTGGTGGATAATAATATTAGAATTTCCGGAATGAGCCTCTGGGCGGAGGCAGAATAGATGCTGTAGGATTAAGCTTGAAATATATTAAGCGATACAAGCAGGTAATACCAGTAATAGGTTATGGAGAAATTGGAAGAATTAGAACAAAATATCTCTTATATGGAAAGTGTCCAATTCTTGACCCAAAAAGACTGGGAAAATATAAAGGAAATTAAGAGCAAGCTTGGGGACAGGTTCTGCAGGGATTGTGGATACTGCCTCCCTTGCTCCCAGGGCATAGACATACCTAAGATCAATTTTATTAAGGTATATTATGACCAGTTTCCTTTTAGTAAGTTCAAGGACGCCGGAAGGTCTGAAGCGGTCAAAAAGGTTGATGATTGCATAGGATATGGTGAATGTGAAGAAAAATCCCCTTATAGTCTGAACATTATAGAAATGACTCGGGAAAACAGGGATTTTTACTTGGATAAAACCCGTGCGAGATAATATATTTTTACCATTTAATCCATAATCTTTTATAATATTTTATAAACTTCTTAAAATAAAATAGGGGAGAAAAGGTGGATAAAAAGGTTATTGAAGAAGGTGTAAGATTAATATTAAAGGGAATTGGGGAAGATCTCAATAGAGAGGGGCTCATAGGTACCCCTAAAAGGGTTGCAGATATGTATGAAGAAATATTCAGCGGAATCGGAAAGGATCCATCAGAAGTTTTGGGCCCCATGTTTGATGAGGGCCATGATGAAATTATAATGGTAAAGAATATTTCATTTTATTCGGTATGCGAGCATCACCTGGTTCCTTTTGTGGGCAAAGCCCATATTGCTTATGTGCCAAATGAGAATGGAAAAATTGTTGGTTTGAGCAAACTAACCAGGGCTTTTGATATAGCAGCCAAAAGACCCCAGGTACAGGAAAGGCTTACCAGCATAGTGGCAGATACAATTATGAAGACAATTGATCCCAAAGGTGTAATGGTTATAGTGGAGGCAGAGCATTTATGCATGAGCATGAGAGGGGTTAAAAAACCCAATACCATAACTGTTACCTCTGCAGTAAGAGGCTTATTCAAGAGAAATCAGGCATCCAGGGCAGAGGCAATGTCCCTCATAGAAAACAGCAAGTGAGGTATTAATGGGTTATAAAATAAGAAAGGTTAATATTGGCAGCAGAGAGTCCGCTATTGAAGAATTTAAAAAAATAGGTGCGGCACTTCCTGGTATAAAGATCATGTCTAATAAGCTATTTATGCTATGCATTAAGATAAAGGGAATTGACAGCAAGGCTGCAAATATACTAAAACAGGAGATGTTATCCAGGGGTGGGGATGTAGTAACTTCAAGGGAAGCACTTGTAAATACGGGTGAAAAAACTGATGTCATAATAATGGGGAACCGCAAGTCAATAAATACCCTAGTAGGAAAAATAAAGATGCAGCCTTTTGGCTTAAAAGAACTGTCTGGGATAATAAGTGGATATCTTAAAAAATTAGATAATAGGGATAAATTAATTATAGCAGACAAAGAGTATGAGCTGGCTGGCAGTTGTCTGGTTATGGGAATATTAAATGTTACTCCTGACTCTTTTTATGATGGGGGACGGTATTTCAAAAAAGGGGATGCTTTCAAAAAGGCAGATAAACTCATAGCAGATGGTGCTGATATTATTGATATTGGCGGAATGTCTACTAGGCCGGGTTCTAGGCCGGTTAGCGTGGAAGAAGAAATAACCAGGACTGTACCTGCTGTTAGGCATGTTTGTACGGAATACCCTGGCATTCCTGTATCTATTGATACTTACCGCTCAGAAGTTGCCCGGAGGGCACTAGGTGCTGGTGCCAGTATAATAAATGATATTAGCGCTTTTAGCTTTGACCGGCAAATGATGAAGGTTGCAAAAGAATATCAGGCTTCTGTTGTGCTGATGCATATAAAGGGTACGCCGGAAGACATGCAAAAAAACCCCTGTTATGAAGATGTTGTAGATGAAATTTATGATTTTTTGTACCAAAGGTCTGAGATTGCTAAACGTGGGGGCATCAATCCAGAAAAAATAATTATAGATCCTGGCATTGGTTTTGGAAAATCTTTAAAACATAATCTTATAATTCTTAAGAAGCTTTCAGATTTTAAATCCATGGGCTATCCTCTTCTAGCCGGGGCATCAAGGAAGTCATTTATCGGGATGATATCAGATTTAGAGGCAGATGATAGGCTGGAGGGCAGCATGGCAGCAGCTGTTTATTCTTACTTAAATGGTGCCAATATTTTGCGGGTACATGATGTTTTGGAAACAAAAAGGGCTATAGAAATAGCGGGGGAAATAAGAAATGTATAGGATATTCGTAAAAGACCTAGAAGTGTTTGCCTATCACGGTGTTCATAAGTTTGAAAAAGAAAAAGGTCAGCCCTTTTTATTTAACATCTCTGTTTGGTTAAAAAATACAAATTTAGATGATGACATTAATAAAACAATAAGTTATTCAGATATCATAAGAGTGGTTAAGGAAATCAACCAACAGAATGAATTTGATTTAATAGAAACTGCGGGAAAAGTTATCTCAGAGGAAATAATAAAGCTGTCAAGCTTTGTTTATAAAGTAAAAGTAAATATCCAGAAGCCAAATGCACCCATAAAGGCTAAATTTAGGTCTGTAGGCATAGAGGTAGTAGATAAAAACCATATAGATAAGAAAAGGTGTTACCTGAGTCTGGGCTCTAATATTGGGGACAGGGAAAGTAATATTGAAAAAGCTATTGCTAAAATTTCCAGACATAAATTTGTTAGCATAGAAAAACTTTCTTCTATATACCGGACTGAACCCATGTATGAAAAAGAACAGGAATATTTTTTCAATATTATAGCCTTGATAAATATTGGCAGCACTGATCCTTTTGAGTTTTTAGGCTTTTTAAAAAGAATTGAATATGACCAGGGGAGGAGCAAAGGTAGAAGGTATGGGCCGAGGGTAATAGATATTGATATAATTTACTGGGAAGGCTTTTTAATAAATTCAGGCTTTCTGACCATACCCCATCCCAGATACAGGGAAAGGAACTTTGTTCTCCTACCCTTAAGTGAAGTAAATCCCGGTTTTATGATTGATGGGATGAAGATAGGGGAATATATAGATAAAAAAAGTTATAGGGAGGGTGTGAAATTAATTAAACCCACGGGGTTCCCTATGGGAAATAATTGACAGATGCTATTTTCAACTGAAGCTCAACAAAAGATACTAAATTCGGTTAAAGAATTTAGGACAGGGAATTTAAACATTCTTGAAAGCCTGGGATTTGTTTTGGCACAAAACATAAAGGCAAGAAAAGATATTCCAACTTTTGATATTTCCCTTAAGAAAGGTTATGCAGTTAGAACAATTGATATAAAAGGTGCAGATCCAAGTTATCCGGTAAAGCTTAGGATTATTAAGGGGATACCCCCGGAAGACCATACAGGCATTGCAATAGAGCCGGGCTTTTGCATCCCTATTTCAGCTTGTGACCAAATCCCTGGAAATTGTGATTGTGTGGTTACCCGCGACAATTCTGAGGTTGATAAGAATTATCTATTAGTCTACACGGAATGCCAAAAAGGAGAAAATATAAAGTTCCAGTCAGAAGATATTAACAGGAGTGATGTATTATTGAAAAAGGGGAAAGTAATTTTTCCTGAAGACATTAGCATGTTAGCTTTTCTGGGCATGGAAAAGATTGAAGTTATTACATCTCCGTATGTTGGCATTATTTCTGCTGGAGGAAGGCCAAATGCTTATCTTAATTTTGGATGCACAAGAGATATCACCGGCTACCTATTATCAGCAAAATTAAAAGAATTAAAGGTGTTCCATAATAGATTTGGGATTGCCTCTGAGGCTGGGCAGGAGCTTGAGAAAAAAATAGCTGAGGCTTTAAAAGTATGCGGGGTCTTGCTGGTAACTGGGGGTTCGTTTTTAAATGATTTACTGCAATCAATGGGAGCTGGTTTAATTTTTAAAGATGTCTCCCAGAAGCCATATAGCAATTTTGCTTTCTTTAATTTTAAAGGGAATAAGGTATTTGTATTACCCCAGGAATTGGTTCCTGCCCTTATGTGTTTTGAAATATATATAAGGCCTTTTTTAAAAAAAATTATGGGGCATGAAAAAATATTTAGAAACCCAGTAAAAGCAAAAGCCTTAAACGCTATTAGCCATAAGAAAGGAGCAACTGAGTTCAGGTTAGCACTTCTGTTTAGGGAGGAAGGGAAACTATTCTTTGAAGCTATAGATGAAAAATACTACGGGAGGCTGACTTCTTTAATCAATGCTGATGGAATAGCAAGGTTTCCCGGCTCTATGGGAGATATTGAGAAAAATTCTGAGATTGACCTATTTCTATTAAAAGAGCAGGGGTAAGTTTTTTAAGCTAAATTTATGGAGTTTAATTTAAATATTTACTGTAGGGGATATAATTTTTACAGCCTTAGAATGGGAGTTCCAGTTTTAAATATTTTCTTTGGTTTCTTTACTTGGTGGTTTGCAGCAAGAAGGAATTTAATATTATTTTCCAGGGAAAAGAGAATATTAAAAAATACTTTCCTTTACCGGTTATATTCTAGTGGATTTGCAATGGTTTTAATGCTGTTTATTTGGGTGCCAAGCATTAAAATGCTTTTTGGTCCGGAGCAAAATTTAGCTAATTTCGGTATTCCAATGCTATTATATGAGCCAGTACCAAGTTTTATGGGATGCCCAGTTTTGATGGCAATGATATATCTATTTTTATAGCTAGTTTGCCCGGTATCTAGCTTTTATGTTACTTTTATGGTTTAGAGTTAATTTTAAAAAAGGAGAATTGAGTGTCAATTTTTTTTAATATAAATGGAGAACAAATGAATTAAGGAGAAATTTATGTTACTAGCAGTAGATATTGGGAATACCCAAACTGTAATTGGTTTATTTAAAGGAAGCAGGCTCTATTCTTCCTGGCGCATGGTTACACCCAAATATGAAACCTCGGATGAAATAGCGGCATCTATATTTAATTTTATGAAAAATTGCGGTTATAGGCCTTCAGAAGTTAAGAAGGTGGCTGTTTCCTGCGTGGTGCCTAGGATTCTAGAGGAAATACAGGCAATGAGTAAACGTTATTTTAAACGTAGGCCATTCATAGTGGATAGCAATATGAAAATAGGGATGGATGTAAGATATGATTATCCTAATGAAATAGGTGCTGATAGGATTGCAAATTCAGTAGCGGCAAAAGAAATTTATGGTTGCCCTGCTATTGTAGTAGATTTTGGGACAGCTACCACATTTGATATTGTTTCTTCTGATGGTAACTATATTGGTGGAGTGATAGCACCAGGAATTGAAATTTCATCCGAAGCCCTATTCAGTTATGCTGCAAAGCTTTCTAAAGTGGACCTTAATTGGACTAAGAATATAATAGGGAAAAATACCTATGATGGAATACGCAGCGGTATAATGTATGGTTTTTTAGGTCAGGTTGATTTTTTAATTGAAAAGATTATAGAAGAAGAAAAAGATAGCAATAGCTTTAACCCTAAAATAATTGCCACGGGGGGCTTATCTTATTTAATGAAAGAAAAGAGTAAATGGATACAGGTAGATGATCCAGATCTTACTTTAAAGGGGCTGCAGATTTTATATAAGAAAAATAACTAGTGGAAGTCATGATTTTGAATTTTGAAGAATTACTGGAGGAGCTCAAGAATCTGGCTATCTCTTATATTAATCCTGATTTGAATGAAGGCAAATTATTTCTATGGTTATCAAGCCAACTGGTAAAGGGAAAAGACACCTTTGATAGTTTTAAGTTACCCGAATACAGTTTTAAAATAGGTAATTTAAAGATAAGCAATCCTTTGGTATCTGCACCACTAGCGGGAATAAGCGATAATACCTACAGGATTTTTGCAGCTTTCTTTGGATGCGGATTAACTTTTAGCGAGATGATTACAAGCTATGGCATTTATTATAATCACCGGAAAACTATTTCGATGGCTAGCATTACCGAGTGTGAGCGTCCTTGTGCAATTCAGATTTTTGGTTCCGGACCGGAAATAATGGCAGAAGCAGCAGAAAGGCTTGAAGGAATAGCGGATATAATTGATATAAATATGGGCTGTCCGGTACCTAAAATATTAAAAAGTAAAAGCGGTGGATACTTGCTTAGGGAGCCGGAAAAAGTTGGGAAAATTGTAAAAAAGATAAGGGAAAGGATAAGCATACCTTTAACCGTAAAGGTTAGACTAGGATGGAATAAAAGCAGTATTAATGTATTAGATATTGCCAAGATTGCCCAGGAAAATGGAGCGGATGCCATATCTATTCACGGGAGGACAGTAAAGCAAGGATTTTCAGGAAATGCTGATTATGCTTATATTAAGCAAGTTAAAAATAATATAAAAATTCCAGTAATAACCAGTGGTGATATAAATAGTCCCAAAAAAGCAATTGAAGTATTGAATTACACCGGTTGTGATGGTTTAATGGTTGGGAGAAAATCCAAGGGTTCCATGTGGATTTTTTTAAATATTTTATTAAAGCTTCAAAATCCAAATAAAAAACTAGAAGGCATGGGCCCAAGTTTAGAATGGAGAAAGAAGTTTGCAATTCTGTATCTAAAGTTTTTAATTTATTTTAAAGGGGAAAAAAAGGCTATTAAAGAATTCAGGAAATATTTAAGTTGGATCTTTAAGGGAATCCGGGGAATAAGTAAGGTTAGGAAAAAGATCTTTCAAATTAAAGAATTTAATGATGTAATTAACATACTAGACTTAATAGACGGGATGTAGCGCAGCTTGGTTAGCGCGCAGCGTTCGGGACGCTGAGGCCGGGGGTTCAAATCCCCCCATCCCGACCAATCTACATTAAGCTTATAACTTATTAATTAGGTATTGTTGTAAAAGGTTATTCTGAAGCCACTAATAAGGCTGGTTTATTATGGTAATGTGCAATAAATATAACAGGAAACCTTATAGGATAGCATTGCTGCATGGAGGTCCTGGAGCACCTGAAAGCATTACCCCCTTAGCTAAAGAGCTTGCAAAAAAATTTAGTATTTTGGAGCCTATCCAGAGCGGTTATACTATCAAGGCCCAGCTCAAAGAATTGCATGAACTTTTAACAGAGATTGCAGAACTGCCGGTTATTTTAATAGGGTGGTCTTGGGGCGCTTGGCTCGCTTATATTTTTACTTCATGTCATCCTGCGTTAGTTAGAAAGCTTATTCTTGTAAGCTGTCCTTCTTTTGAGGAAAAATATGCAAGGCAGATGTCCCGGATCAGGTTGGCTAGAATGGATAGAGAGCAAAAAGATGAGTTTAGGTGGCTGGGGCAAGCATTAAGAGATCCAGAAGTAGCAAACAAAGATAAAATATTTGCCAGGTATGGGGAGTTGTTTGATAGAATAGATTCCTATGAAAGGCTAGCAGTAAAAGCTATACATAAGGGACAATTTAGAATTTTTGAGTCAATTTGGCAGGAAGCCTCTAATTTAAGGAGGAAAGGTAGATTAATTGAATATGGTAAAAATATAAAGGTTCCTGTATCTATAATCCATGGGGATTACGATCCTACTCCTTACCAGGGAGTTGTTTATCCATTGTCCGGGGTTATAGGGGACCTAACACTATATATTCTTGAGAAATGTGGACACACACCCTGGGAGGAAAGATATGCAAAAGATGCATTTTACAGGATACTTTCAAGTATAATTAAAGATAACTGTTAATACCTTTTATGTTTACCCGAAAATTATTGTATAATACTATAGAATTATTAGATTATTTAAAAGAGGAGGAAAAACATGTTATCCAAAATACCTATAGACTTAGAAAAAATCCAGCAGGGAAATATAGATAAGGAAATACTACGGGCTGCAGTGATAGCGGAACTGGATGCTATCAATTTATATGAACAGATGGCGGAAATGACCAATAATAACGACTTGAAAAAGATCTTACTGGATGTTGCCAAGGAAGAAAAAACCCACGTGGGAGAATTTCAAACACTATTGTTGGGCCAGGATAAGGAACAAGAAGAAGAGCTTAAGGCAGGCAAGGAAGAAGTTGAAGAAGAGTTAGCTGAATAGAAAAATAAAAATATTTGGAAGGGGCCTTTTATGAGCTTAATGGGCATTGATATAGGAACTACTGGCACTAAAGCTATTGCTTTCAATGAAGAGGGCCAAGCTTTAGGTAGTTCTTATTTGGAATATAATCTGATTTTTCCCAAGAATAACTGGGTAGAATTTGATGTTAATGACATGTGGGATAAAGTTTTTGATGTAATACGGAAAGTAAATGCGGAACCGGCTGTTAAAAAAGATCCTGTGAGGGCGTTGGCTGTTTCAACTATTGGGGAAAGTTTTACTCCTATTGATAGGGAAGGCAATATATTGTATAACACTATTTATTCCACAGATGCAAGAAGCTCTAAAGAGCTTGAATACATACTTTCTGTTATACCAGGTAAAGAACTATACCACACAACAGGGCTGCCACCCCAATATGTTACTGCTTTGAACAAAATTTACTGGGTTAAAAAGAATATGCCAGAAATTTATAACAAAACTTATAAATTTTTATTTACCGCAGACCTGTTCCAACACAAGTTGGGAATTAAAAATACCAAAATGAATTATTCTCTATGCTCTACTTCCTTATTTTTCGACATAAGGGAAAAACAATGGTCAGACTATATTTTAAATACCTTTGACATTGATAAAAATTTATTCTCGCAGCCTGCTCCGTCTGGAGAACTAGTGGATTATGTAAGGGAGGATATTGCAGAGGATTTAGGATTTAAGAGAAAGGTAGCCGTGGTAACTGGAGGCCATGACCAGCAATGTGCAGCTTTAGGCGTGGGTGCAATTGAAGGCGGAATTGCCGCAGATGGGATGGGTACTGTTGAATGCGTGACTCCAGTTATGGATGAAATAATATTGAAGGATAAATTGTTTGAAAATGATTATTCAACCAGAGCTCATGTTGTAGAAGGAAAATATGTAAGTTTTGTTTATAATTTTACTTCTGGCAGTGTCCTTAAATGGTATAGGGATGTGTTGGGAACTGAAGAAAAGAAGGAAGCCGAAAAGAAAGGCATAGATGTTTATGATTATTTTTTCTCACAACTAAACCTTGAGCCATCTGGAATGCTTACTCTTCCCTACTTTTCAGGCTCCGGGACTCCTTACCATGATCCAATTGCAAAAGGTTCAATAATCGGGTTGAAATTATCTACTAAAAAAATTGATATATTCAAGGCTTTCGTTGAAGGATTAATTTATGAAATTGCTTTTAATGTAGAATTAGCGGAAAAATGTGGTTTACGCATTAATGAGCTCCGGGCTGTTGGTGGCGGCTCTAAGTCTGATTATTGGCTTAAGCTAAAATCCTCTGTACTTAATAAGCCTATTAAGCAAATGGGAATAAGTGAAGCCGGTTGCCTAGCCAGTATGATGCTAGCAGGCAAAGGAACCGGGAAATTTAAAATCAGGGAAGCTGTAGCTGATTTTGTGAAGATTAATAAAGAATTTGAACCGGATAAGAAGTTAAGAGAAAAGTATATTGAGAACTTCAGAAAGTATAAAAAAATCTATGACCTAGTAAGTGAACTGTTTTAATTATGGAAATAAATTTATCATCAAATATAGAAGATTACCTGGAAGCAATATATGAGTTGGATTTCAAAGAGGATGTAGTCAGGGTAAAAGATATTGCTAGCAAATTAAGCATAAATCCTGCTAGTGTAACTGAAATATTATATAAATTACAGGATTTGGACTTGGTTGAGCATGAAAAATATGGCAAGGTAAACTTAACTGGTAAAGGAAGGCTAATAGCCAAAAAGATATTTAAAAGGCATAAGATATTAGTGGAATTCCTTTCTGACATATTAGGTGTAGATAAGGACCAGGCTGAAGAGGATTCCTGTAAGATTGAACATTCGGTTAGTGATGCCACAATGAAAAAATTGGTTGGATTTATAAATTTTATACAGAACAATCCCCGTGGTAAGCCATTATGGCTGGAGCATTTTTCATATTTTTTAAAAAATAGGGAATATCCCCCTGAATGCCTAAAAAAACAAGAGGATAAATGAAGTTAATTTCATTGGAAAACAATGAAATTGTTTCGGAAAATGTAATTGTTGCTGACACCTTTAAAAAGAGACTTTTTGGATTAACCATAAAGAATTTAAATGAGAATGAGTGTTTCTTAATACCTCGCTGCAATAGTATCCACACTATCGGGATGAGATATAGCATAGATGTAGTTTTTTTGGATAGGCATTATAGGGTAATCAAAATCATCAATTCATTAAAGCCTTTTAGGTTTATACCATTTGTAAGAAGTGCCAGGAATGTGTTGGAATTTTCTGCAGGTTTTTGCTATAAGGAGAAAATAGAAATAGAGGACAAACTGGAGCTGGCTTAGAATTTGATTGAAATTTATGAAGATTTTTTCTTGCAAAAATAATCACAGGTTGTATAATTTAATATCCTCTTTTGCCTGGAAAGAGTAAAAACTAAAAATAAATTAAAGGCAATGGTGCCTTTATATAAAGGCAATGAAGCATCTTTTTGAAACCATGACGGTTTAAGGAAGTGGTGCTTTATTGGAAAAAAATTTTCAAAGGAGAAAAAAATGAAGCACTCTAAAGAAAATGTCTGGCATATGACACAAAAAAGGCTAGACAGGATAATGGATATGTTAGGACTCAAACCTGGTATAAGGAAATACCTGCGTGAACCGAAAAGAACAATCGAAGTAACCATAAAGGTTCCAATGGATAATGGGGAAGTTGATGTTTTTAAAGGTTACAGGGTACAGCACAATTCTGACCGCGGTCCAACCAAAGGTGGTTTAAGATTTAGCGAAGAAGTTACCTTGGATGATATAAAAGCATTGTCAGCTCTGATGACTTTAAAAACAGCTGTAGTGGATGTACCTTTTGGTGGTGCTAAAGGTGGCGTAAAGGTTAACCCAAAGAAACTGTCTGTAAGGGAATTAGAGTCACTTTCAAGGCAATTTATATTAGAACTTTCTCCAAATATTGGGATAAATAAAGATATTCCAGCTCCTGATGTCGGTACTAATGCACAGATTATGGCCTGGATGGCTGATGCTTATAGCATACAAAAAGGATATTATGAACCAGGGATATTGACTGGTAAACCAATTGAGCTGGGAGGCTCCGAAGGAAGAAATGAAGCAACATCTGCAGGGGTTGTTTTTACTATTCTTTCCGCTATTAAAAAACTAGACATGGAAAAAGAGAATTTAGAAGTAATAATTCAGGGATATGGAAATGCAGGCTATAATTGTGCAAGAATTTTAAATGGCCTCGGTTTTAAAATTATTGCGATTAGTGATTCCAGGGGTGCGATTTATAATAAAATGGGATTGGATCCTCAAAAAGTGTTAACCCATAAAAATAATACTGGCAGTGTCATAAATTATTCCCATGGGGAAAATATAGACCCTTCAGGGATGCTGGAGCTTAAGTCCGACATTCTTATTCCTGCTGCCCTGGAAAATCAAATTGATAAAAATAATGCTTCCAAAATTAAAGCCAAAATAATCGCGGAAGCTGCAAATGCTCCTGTTACACCTGAAGCAGATGAGGTATTAGATGAAAAAGACATATTGATTATCCCGGACATGTTATGTAATGCTGGTGGGGTAACCGTATCATATTTTGAATGGGTGCAGTGCTGCCAATCATATTACTGGACTTACGATGAGGTAACATCAAAGCTAAAAAGAGTAATGGATAAAGCATTTGAAGAAGTCTTTAATATGCACCAGGAAAAAAATGTTAGCATGAGAACAGCAGCAGGATTATTATCTATAGGCAGGGTAGCAGATGCCGTTAGCTTAAAAACCACAAGGTCTTTCTGCTACTAGAAGTTAACGTATAATTGTAATAAGTACTGGTAATTCTATCCAAATTAAGTGGGGAGAAAATTTGTTCTCCTTTTATATAATTTTTTACCAAATTTAGCCTTTTTACAGATGTTATTAATTCGGATAATAGTGCTCGTTAAAAGGAGAAGGAAAAGTTAATAATATTATTGAAGGTTTGTAAAAAAGCAGTAATTCTCCTGGAGGATTTAAATAAATATTTTAATTCCATTGTTAAAACTGTGGGTGAGAATATTAGCAAAACGTGGCTAGCCTGGAAAAAAGCCGTAAATCCATTTAAAAATCTTTAAAAACATATTTTTTATAATCAGGAAAACAGGGCCTTCTGTGGGATGGCCTTTTTTTATTTTGCTTAGTCTGTGAAATAACCCTGCCAAATATTCAAAGGATAATTTTTATTAGGTCCTGCAATACCGGTAATTTATAAAAAGTATTTAAGAATTTTTACCAGCTTTGCTTACTTAAAAAGATCTTCACTTTCCAGGTTTCTAATTATGAAATTAATTTTTTCAAAATTAGTCTCTGCATAATGCAGATTATTCAATATGGGTTTTTGAGACCTCTTTTACCAAATATGCTTCTAAATTCATCAGAATAATGCATCCGCCAAAATTATTTTAAAAATTCGGGGTAATTAGTTTTTTTTTATCTATTTACTTATCTGTGTAAATGTACTATTATGTATATAAATTAAAACATAAAAATTTTATGAATAGGTTAAGCTTAGTTTTAAAACAGAAGATCTTTAATATAGTTTTTGTATTAATTGCGTTGCTTATGGGAATGTTCATGTTTTTGTATATAAACAATTTAAAATCAAAAATTCCCCAGGACCTGGACTACAAAGAAGCGGTGATAGCAAATGCCGAAATTATAAAGGGGGAGGAAATAAATGGAGAGAAGATAAAGACCCAACAACTTCCCGAAGTTATTTTCAGTGAAAAAATTATTAAAAATACAGATGTTCTAATTGGCAAAGAAGCTAATAGGAATATATCAAAAGGAGAAATAATTTATAAGGATTTTGTAGAGGGGCTTGATAGCTCTCCCCTCTTTGACTCTTACATCCCAGGAGGACATAGGGCAGTAAGCATTCCCATAAAATTTTATGGGAATCAAGATTTTATTAAGTCAGGGGTTAATGTAGATATTATTTCCACTTATTTTGACAATGGGTCGGATTGTTTATTGTCAGAGACAGTATTAAAGAATAAGGAAATAATTTTCATCTCCCATGGAAATGAAAATATAGCTCAAGCAAAAAGCGAGTCCGAGATCTTGTTTAGTGAAAATAGTGATATTGGGTTAGGGAATTCTGAAATTAATAATATGGTTGTCTTAACTTTTTATTTAAGGCCGGAAGAATGCGAAAAAATATTTTTAGCAATGCAAAAGGGAGTACTAAACATAACCATTTGCCCTAATTTTTTTAAATAATAAAACATTGAAAGGGAATTTTATGCAACAAAAAAAAGATGATGCAAAAAAAATATTTTTCTGTGGTGTGAAAGGGGGTTGTGGAAATACTTTTATCTCAAACTGCATTGCCACCTACTTTGCGGAGAAAATCGAAAAAAATATATTGCTCCTGGATTTAAGCATGTGTTCTTCTAATAGAATAATTTATAACTTAACAGAAAAAGAAGTAAAAGACCTGGGAAATGTAGAAGGAGAGATTGATAAATTAGATTTAACGGCATTAAGAAATCTGGTTATAAATTTAGAGAATAACTTAAATTTGATATTGCCTCCTATAAATATTGTTAACTCTCTCTTGTATAACAGAAGGGCAATTAGCAGGCTTTTGGGCATACTTGAAAATTATTTCGATATAATTTTTATAGATTTTCCAAGGCTACTGGTAAAATTCTTATTTCCGGAAACAGTAAAAGAAATTGATAAATTTATTTTTATTTCAGAGCCCAACTATGTTTCAACTTTTAATTTGAGTAAAATACTGGATTTTTTAAATCATGATGGTTTATGTATTGAAGCAGATATTGCAATAAACAAATTTAATTTAAGGCCATCAATTAGCCCTACCGGGCTGAATAATTATCTTAGTTACCCAATTAAAGCGTTTATTCCATATGACAAGGATATAGAGTTTTTATTCTTGAATAAAGGACCTTCCAGTATTTTTAAATATAATTTAAGGATTGTCAAAAGCATAATAGAAATGTCAAATTCAATCTATGGAGACCTGGATTTTGGGAAATAGTCATATATACACAAAAATTTTAAAAAAGATAAGGTTGGCTTCTTTGGAGAAAATACCTTCAGAAAAGAGGCTGAAAAAAATAAGGGAGCATGTTTACAGTATTGCAGAAGAAGAAAGGCTTATTCTCTGCCAGCAGGAGATAGATCACATTTCTAAAAGCATATATGAAGACAGTTTTGAATTTGGCCCCATAAGTTTATTGGTAAAAGACGAAAAGATAACCGAAATTATGATCAACGATTTTAATGAGATATATGTTGAAAAAGAGGGGCGGATAAGGAAAACCGGAATTTGTTTCAGGAGTAGAAAACATTTAAAGAACCTAATTGATAAAATTTTAAGTCCGCTAGGACTCCGGGTGGATGAGAGTTCTCCTATGGTTGACGCAAGATTAAGTAATGGATCTAGGATTAATGTGGTAATAAATCCAATATCTACTAAAGATATAGTGGTGACTATAAGGAAATTCAGAAAAACTTTAATGGAAATGGAGGATTTGATTGAGTTAGGAATGCTTGATAATAAAATTTATAAATTTTTAAGAAGATGTGTGGAGAAAAAATTAAATATTATGGTTACAGGCGGTACTTCTACTGGAAAGACAACCCTGCTTAATGTGCTTTCTAATTTTATAAAAGAAAATGAGAGAATTATAACCATAGAGGATACATTGGAGCTAAATCTTAACTTGCCACATGTTATAAGGCTGGAGAGCCGTCCTCCAAATATAGAGGGAAAAGGTGAGATAAGTATAAGGAGCCTGGTAAAGAATTCATTAAGGATGCGGCCTGACAGGATAATAATAGGGGAGATAAGGGGGCTTGAGGCAATTGATGTCCTTCAGGCTATGAATACTGGCCATAGCGGGTCTATGTCCACCTTGCATGCTAATTCTCCCCAGGACCTAGTTTCCAGGCTGGAAACATTACTGCTGATGGCGGGATTAAACTTAAACCCGGATACTGCTAAAAGAATCCAGGCTTCTTCACTTGATTTGATAATCCATTTGGAGAAGCTTGAAAATGGACAAAAGGTTATTTCCAAAATTAGTGAAATTGCATCCGGAGATGGAAAAAATCTACAGGTCAGGGACCTATATAAATTTCACCGGGGTAATTTCATTCATACAGGATATGAACCAAATTTTTCTAATAAACTAGATAGGTGATACATATTTTATTCTTATCTAAAAATTGGGATAGCTTAATTGCAGGTATAGTTATATTGGTAATTGCATATTTTAGCCTCAGGAGAATTTATATTCTTTTTACCTCCAAGAGAATGAAGAAAGCAGGCAATGAGCAGGCTTTTTGGAAATTCCCGATTTATAAGATAATAAATTTTTATGAGAGACACAGAAAAGTTTTGTTTATATCCTTTATGCTGGCGGGTTCTTTTTTGCTGTTTATAATATTTAAAAATGTTTTTTTAAGCATTTTCCTGAGTGCATGCCTCTATATTTTTGCTATTGAAATTTTAGAAAACGTTAAAAAAAGAAGATCTGCCCTTCTGCATAGCCAACTGATACATTTTATAAACAATATGGTAATAATGCTGAGGGCCGGCAAGTCTGTAAGGCAAATATTTAAAAGGTCTGCCAAATGGACAGAAAATCCCCTGAAGGATAATTTAAGGGAGCTTGTTAATGAACTAGCCTTGAATATATCTTTCGATGAAGCAATTGATAATTTTGCCCGGAGGTGTGGAAGCAGTGAAAGTAAGCTCCTGGTTTGTGCCTTAAAGATAAATAATAAGATTGGGGGAGACTTAATATTTGTGTTAAACAGCATCGCGGATACCCTGCGGGAAAGCCTGAAATCAAAATCAAAGTCTGAGACCATGACTCTCCAGAGCAAGTATTCTGCCACTATCATATCTTTCTTCCCGGTTATAGTTTTAATTATTCTTTTTATTTTTATGAATGACAAGATGAATGCTTTTCTTTCCAGTAAATTCGGAAACATACTGATTTTTGCTGGCGGAATGCTAGAAATGGCGGGAATACTGGTTATTAGAAAAGTAATAAGGATAGGGGGCTGATTTTGGATATTAAGCCGGTACTATTTGGATTTGCATATATTATTTTTTGCCTATGCACATGGAGGTTAATAAAAAAGAGATCTGGCTTTAAGAAGATAGGAAGTAGAAATATAGCAAAAAGCCATAAACTCTTAACCAATATAAATACATTTATGGAGAAAATAGGATACATGCTCCCAGGAAATAAGAGATTTGAAGCTATCCTTAAGGCTATCTCAAACAGTGGTTTGGTTATTAGTTCTGCTGCATTAAATGGATATAAGATATTTGCATCTTTGTCTTTTCTTTTGCTTGGATCCGCAATTGGAAAGAATTTAATGCTTTCCATAACCCTGGGAATTACCGGGGCAACTGTAGGATTTTTCTTACCCAATTTTATGGTTAGAAATATTTTTAAAAATAGGCAGCAAAGGATAAACAATGAGCTTCAATATGTTATTGACTTATTATATATTTCCACGTTATCAGGGCAAAATATTTATAATTCAATAAAAATATTAATAGAAAAATATAAAGGAGAAATATGTGAAGAATTTAAGCAATTCATTAGCGATATCAACTTTGGCATAGGCAAAGAGTTTGCTTATGCAAATTTGGAGAAAAAGCCTAATACAAAAGAATTTAAGGATTTAATTTTATTATTAAAAAATGCTGAAAGTTGTGGCTCTTCAGTATCTGAAATATTGAAACAAAAATCAAACTATTTAAAGTTTAGCATTTCCCAAAATATTGAAAGGAAATCAAGGAAAGTATCACTATTGATTTTATTTCCATTAGCTTTTTTAATACTGCCCTCATTTATTTTGCTTGTAGGGGGCCCGCTAATATTTTCAATTGGCGGAGATTTTTTAGTATGAAAGGAGGTGAGAAAAATTTTTAAGAGTAATTATTTAAAGGAGGTGAATAAAATAAGGAAGATAAAGTTTTTATGCCAGAAAGGACAGTCTACGCTTGAATATGCTTTGGTGATGGTAATTGCTGGAATAATAAGTGCCATCCTAATATCAGTAGGCAAACCTATGCTGGTTGACGTTATTTCTAACGTGTTTACTAAAATATCAGAAATGGTTTAACAATTATGGGAGACAGTTAAATGACCTGGAAAGGAGGGAAAATTTTTAACAATAATATAGGCCAATCTTCAATAGAATTCGTTATAGTAATGCCTGTATTAATAATTGTCATCTTAACTGTCTCTCAATTCGGCATACTGGTTTATGTGCAAAATATATTAGAACAATCTAGCAGGGAAGGGGTCAGGGTCATTTCTACCACTAATTCAAATTCTATGGCTTACGAAGCAATTCAAAATTTATGCGGAAACCTGGATAGAAATAATATGGAAATAGAAATAAATCCTAGCAGCAAGGATTCCAGGAAAGTGGGGACCATGGTAAGTATACACATAGCGTACAAGTATGGGGGTATCTCCGACATTATTAAGTTGATTATGGGTAAAGAATTAAGGCTTAAAAGCCAAAGTAGCATGAGAATGGAATGTAATTAATTATGAAAGATTCAATAAAAGGAAATATTACTATAATTACCTTAGTGGCAACTTTGGTTCTATTGCTGGTTTTTCTATCCCTTTTTGATTTGTGCAGGGTATTTATTGCCAGGGAAAAAACTAAAAATGCCGCTGATGCGGCTGCTTTGGCTGTCTCCCAAAACCTGATTTTTTTTGAAAAAGAAGATATTGAAAGTATTGCCCTCAAGGTATTGAGCCAATATAATTGCCAGCTGGTAAGTTATAGGGTTAGCTATGACGAAGTTATTATTGTAGCTGGAAAAAAGCTGGATTTCCTAATTATAGATAAATTTATCCATAAATATGATGTAATAAAATCAATTTCAAAAGCTAAAGTAATTTATCCCTGGGACAAGAAGTTAAATTATTGTGAATATTATCAATTTAAATATTAGGAGGATTTATGCAAAATTTTAATAACGTTTTTTTACTTGGAAACCTTACCAAAGATCCAGAATTAAGATACACAGAAGAAGGAAAGCCTTTTGTAGATATAGGGCTGGCTGTTAACAGGAAATGGATTAATGGCCAGGGAGAACAGAAAAGCAGCGTAGACTATATGAATATTACTGGATGGAATCAATTAGCTGAAAATTGTGCAAACAATCTTAAAAAAGGTGACAGGGTAATGGTTGCCGCAAGGGTTAAATATAAACAAAATGAAAAAGAAGGCAAGAAGTACAATATAATGTATTTAAATGCAGAAGTTGTTGCAGCCAGCCTGGAATTTAATGAAATTAGTTTTATTAACTGAACACATTTAGTTATAATTAATCTATTGTCATTTAGGTTTTTAATTTTTTTGTAACTAATGCAAGTAGGAATAATAGGTTTACCGAATGTAGGGAAATCAACTATATTTAATGTTCTGGCCAAAGCAAATGCAGAAGTGGCAAATTACCCATTTTGCACAATTGAGCCAAATACTGGAATAATAGAAGTACCAGATCCTTATTTGGATAAGCTATCTAGGATATACAACTCAAAAAAAGTAACTCCTGCAACTATTAAAATGTTAGATGTTGCCGGTTTAGTAAAGGATGCCAATAAAGGAGAGGGGCTGGGCAATAAATTTCTTTCCCATATAAGAAATGCAGATATTTTAGCCCATGTAGTTAGATGTTTTAAAAGTGAAAATATCTCTGTTTCTGGTAGCCTGAACCCTGTAGAAGATATAGAGATTATTAATACCGAGCTGATGCTGTCAGATATTGAAATTATAAAGAGAAGAGAAGAAAAACTAAAAAGCCTTTTAAAGTCTGGGGATAAGGAGGCAAAAGCTAAACTCGAATTCGCAACTTACCTCTCCGATAACCTGAATGCAGGAAATCTGCCAGATATAAAAAACATAAATAAGGTTGAAGAAGATTTTTTAAGGGAGTTAAACCTGTTAAGTACCAAGCCAGTATTGTATGTAGCAAATGTTGATGAATCCAGGATAAGTACTAAATTATACAATGATTTGGTTTCAGAAGTAGGAAAAGAAAATGTGGTAAAGATATATGCAGAATTAGAAAATGAATTATTGGATTTGCCCGAGGAAGAAAGGCCGGAATATGAAAAAGAATTAGGTATTGAGGAAGAGGGACTTGATGTTTTTATTAGATCTTGCTATAAGTTATTAGATTTAATAACTTTTTATACGTTAAATGAAAATGAAGCTCGGGCCTGGTCTTTAGAAAAAGGTAAAAATGTAGTTGAAGCAGCTGGCCAAATTCATAGCGACATGGCCAGGGGCTTTATAAAAGCTGAAGTAATAAGTGCGGAAACCCTTTTAAGGGAAGGCTCTTTTCTAAAGGCAAGGGAAGATGGTAAATTGAGGATAGAAGGTAAAAATTATATTGTTCAGGACAATGAGGTTATCCAGATAAGGTTTTCAGTATAGAGGGAAAATGGTTATTCGTAAGTCAGATTATGAAAATTATGATTATAGGGAATTTTGGAAGAATGAAAAAAGGAAATATGAAGATTCCTCAGAAAGAATTGCTTTAAGGAAATTATTATTGCCGATTAAAAATAATGGCAAACTATTTGTTGATATAGGATGTGGGTATGGAAGACTGTTTAACGAGTATAAATATTTTGAGAAAATAATCCTAATTGATTATTCCCTAAAAAACCTAAAAAATGCCAGGAGGCATATAAGTAGGTACTTAGAATTTGATAGGGAAAAATTGCAAAATATTCATTTCATAGTAGCTGATGCAACCAACCTTCCACTTAAGGCAAATGTAGCTGATGTGGTACTTACGGTTAGAGTGGTTCATCATATTAGCAATGTTGAAAAATATTTTAATGAAATTTCTAGAATTATAAAAAGCGGGGGCACTATTATCTTAGAGTTTGCCAATAAAAGAAATACAAAAAATATTTTAAGGACTTTGATCGGCAGGATGGATACCAGCGCTTTCAATCTGGAGCCCTCGCAAGTGGGAGAGACCATACTTAATTATCATCCAAGATATATCTATAATTTTCTAAAGGAAAGGGAATTTGGTGTTGAAAAAGTAATAAGTGTTTCTAATCTAAGGCTCCCCATAATAAAGAAAATTGTTAGCCATAAAATTTTGGTGTTTTTTGAGAATATATTTCAGTACCTTTTTTCTTTCCTGTCTTTGGGGCCCAGCATCTTTTTAAAAGCAAAATGCCGACATGGTAACCAGAAATCCGCAAGAGGGAATAAGATATCCGAAATCTTAATTTGCCCCAATTGCGGCAGCAGCCTTTCTATTGAAAAAAATAAAATTATCTGCAGCGGTTGCGGTAAGGTTTTTCAGGAGGAAGAAGGCATATTTAACCTGAAAATTTAATAATAGTTATGATTATTGTAAAATTTGGTCCTGTTTGTTACAATTGTGCTACAAAGTAAAGTTTTTAGATAAAAATGAATATTATGAATGATAAAATTTATTCTGAGGGAATAATTTCTAGGTTATCCCAATATCTAAAATATATTGTGCAGCTAAAAGAATTGGGTAAAAGAACGGTGACTTCAAAAGAAATAAGCAAAAATACGAAAGTTAACAGTGCCGAAGTTAGGAGGGACTTGATATATTTTGGTATTAAAGGCAAAAGGGGCGTTGGCTTTAATATTGATGAATTAATAAACTCTTTTAACAGCATACTTGGTTATGATAAGGTAGTAAGACTCGTGCTTATCGGGGCTGGAAACTTAGGTAAGGCAATCCTTAATTACAAAATGTTGGACAGGTTCGGATTTAAGATAGAGAACGTGTTTGACAATGATTCAAGGGTAATTGGTAGAGAAATATCTGGCCATAAAGTCTTAGATATATATCAAATTAAAAAAGTAATAAAAGAAAAGGGTATCGAAATAGCAATACTGGCTGTCCCACCTCATTCAGCGCAAAGGGTTACTAATATGCTTACTGATGCTGGCATAAAGGTAATAATTAATTACACTTCTGTACCCATAAAAGCACCTCCTGAGGTAAATATCCAAACCACAGATCCTATTGAAAAATTATTACACACTTTGTATTATTTATCACATACGGGTTATGCAAAATAATTATTTAATTTCCTATGAATAAAATTAGAGGTTGCTTTATAACTATAGTTATTATTGTTTTTCTTTCAGCTATTGTATTTTTATGTGTTTCTTTTCCCCAAAACCAACAAAAAGGCGGGGGATCACTATTTTCTCCATCCAGGGATTTGCTTTTCCTGGGGCTTGATGAGCGTGAGGACAGTGGAGAATTTAAAGGAAGAACAGACACCATATTAATTTTACATATTGGAGGCTGGGGCAAAAAGGACTCCCTTATATCCATACCCAGGGACACAAGAGTAGACCTTGAAGGTCATGGTTGGAATAAAATAAATGCTGCGTATGTTTATGGTGGGGTGGATATGATCGAGGGCGAAATACATGAGCTAACCGCCATTAATATTGACAGGACGATGATAGTTAATTTTGATGGTTTTAAGCGCATAATTGATATACTAGGAGGGGTAGAAATTGAAGTTACAGAACCTATGCATGATCCTTTGTCTGGGGCAGATTTTGAACCTGGCACTTATAACATGGATGGGGAGCAGGCTTTATCTTTTGCCCGGTGCAGGGCTACCGCCAGGGCAGATATAGATAGGATTGGCAGGCAGCAATATATTATAAAAGAAATAATAAGACAAAAGGCCAATATTGCAATAATCCCTAAGTTGCCTCAAATAATCAAGGTTTTAAACGAGGAAACAGTTTCGGATTTCTCCTTGTATGATTACTTTGCTATAAGCTTGATAATGCTATTTTCAAGTGAGGATTTAGACAGGGTTATTATACCAACGGAGCCTGCAAATATAGACGGGGTTAGTTACCTGATTGCCAACGAAGAAGAAGTAAAAGAGTTTCTGGAGCCTTATATTAAGTGATTAATTATTTTAGTTAAAATTTTAGCATTGTTTATGTTAATATAATTAATAAATTTAATAACATAAAGGTTAGGTGATAAAATTGGCAGGGCCACCAATTAGTATAGCTAATTTATCTTTTTTAAATGAGAATGACAATTTTTTAATCCAGGTTTCAGAGAAATCAAAGAAATTAGGTGACTTTATAAAAAAAGAAATTCCTACTACCGAAAAGGCATGGATCCCAGATTTAAAAAGCTGGGAGATACACAAGAAGTGGCTTCAAAAAGTAAGTGATATTTGTAGAGAGGATTACGACCAGGTATTTTTTGATTTCAATGAAGAACTGTATGATCTTCATAATGAAGAGAACTACCAAAAATTCAGGGAAAAAATTATAGAAGAGTTAATGTAGCTTTTTCTTTTTTCGCAATAATTTAATATTCTTAGACAGAGGTTATTTTATGATTACAAGATATACATTAAAAGAAATGGGTGCGGTTTGGGAAGATTACAATAAATTTTCCAAATGGCTGGAAGTAGAAAAGGCAGTATGCAAAGTGCAGGCCGAGCTTGGTATTATTCCAGAAGGAGCGGCAAAAGAGATAATAGAGAAGGGGAAATTTGACCTGGAAAAAATAGCTGAAATAGAATCCAAAACTCATCATGACGTTATAGCTTTTATTACCAACGTGTCTTCATATATAGGTGAGGCCTCAAAATATTTGCATTACGGATTAACTTCTTCTGATGTGGGAGATACAGCTTTATGTTTGCAGATAATGGATGCAACCAGAATTATCGAAAAAAAAGTTAAAAAAATGGTTGGCCTATTAAAAAAGCAGGCTAAAGAGCATGCACACACTATAATGGTAGGCAGGACCCATGGAATTCACGCAGAACCCACTACTTTAGGTATGAAATTTTGCATGTATTGTTTTGAAATGTACCGGAACCTTAAAAGAATAGAAGACGTTAGGGAGGTTATGAGAATTGGGAAAATATCCGGCGCAGTTGGCACTTATGCCAATACTTCTCCCCAGGTGGAGAGTAAAGTTTGTAAAATACTGGGGTTAAAGCCCGCCCCCATCTCAACCCAAATAATCCAAAGGGACAGGCATGCAGAACTGTTATCTGTACTTGGAATCTGTGGTGCAACATTAGAGAAAATTGCATTGGAGGTTAGGAATCTGCAAAGAACTGATGTCCATGAAGTGGAAGAACCATTTGCACGGGGGCAGAAAGGTTCATCGGCAATGCCCCATAAAAAAAATCCCATTATTTGTGAGAGGATTTGTGGTCTGGCAAGGATTTTAAGGTCAAACATGATAGCGGGAGTTGAAAATATTGCCCTTTGGCATGAACGGGATATATCGCATTCTTCTGCGGAGAGAATTATAATTCCTGATAGCTTTATACTTCTTGATTATTTACTGGAAAAAACCATGTTTGTAGTAGATGGGTTGAGAGTGTATGAATCTAATATGCAAGAGAATTTAATGAAATATGGGGGAATAATATTTTCTCAGCGGGTTTTACTGGCCTTAATTGAGAAAGGTATGAGCAGAGATGAAGCTTATGGTTTAGTCCAGAAGACTGCCATGGATGCCTGGGAAAGCTCGGGAAGCTTTAAGGAAAACATACTTGCAGCAGAGGACATAGCATCTTTTATAAGTAAAGAAGAATTAGAAAAACTATTTGATGTTAATTATCATTTGAGGTATATTGATGAGGTTTTGGGTAGGCTCGATGGAATAAGAATTAAGCAGGATTAATCATGTTAAGCCTAGATGCCTAAGTTATTAGCTAAGTATTGTATTCTTGGCAATGTTGGTGCTAATATTTATATTGAAATATGGCGGTCATGGATATTATGCTTTTAAATGGAAGACCAGTTAAGAATTATAATACATGCCGGGAATTAAAATTTAGATATAACTGAGCAAAGATGTAAAAAATACAATATTCCTTTTAATCTTTTAGGGCAGGTTGGGAGAGCAAGTTAAATACTGGTAAAAAAGGTTTGAAAAGAAAACGGTCAAGCAGCCATATAATAACAGTATGATAATCAGGTAGTTTGATATATATGTTTAATTTAAAAAAAATAAATGAAAAATGTGGAGTTTTTGGTATATATGCGCCTGGGAAAAATGTAGCTGAGATAATATTTTATGGCCTTCAGGCTCTTCAGCATAGGGGCCAGGAGAGTGCGGGCATAGCTGTATCTGATGGGGATAATATACTGATATTTAAGGATCTTGGATTAGTGTCCCAGGTTTTTAATGAAAAAAACCTTGCACCACTGCAGGGCAATTTAGGAATTGGCCATACCCGTTATTCAACTAAAGGTATGAATATCTGGAAAAATTCTCAGCCCCTCTACAGAATGTTTAAAAATGAAAGTTTTGCTATTGTCCATAACGGTAACCTTATAAATTCTGAAAAAATCAGAAGCGAATTGATTAAAAAGGGCTCTGTTTTCGAAACTACTACAGATACCGAAGTAATAGCGTCACTTATTGAAAGTTCTGACCGGGATAATATAGAGGATGCTATAAAAGATGCTACTTACAAGATCAAGGGCTCGTACTCCATGGTTTTCCTTACCAAGGATAAGGTAATAGGGGTAAGAGATCCCCATGGATTCAGGCCAATGGTGCTTGGCGAGACGGAGAATAGCTATATTATTGCTTCTGAAACTTGCGCTCTGGATATTATAGAAGCTTCATTGGTGAGGGAAATTGACCCTGGGGAAATTCTAATAATAGATGAAAATGGACTGAGGTCGCAAATGCTTCTTCCTGTTGACAGGAAATCCATGTGTGTATTTGAGCTTATTTATTTTGCAAGACCCGACAGCTATATTCATGGCAAAAACATGTTTGAAGTCAGGCATAAAATGGGCAGGGAGCTGGCAAAAGAATCGCCTGCTGATGCTGATATAGTTATTTCCGTTCCTGATTCAGGGACGCCTGCGGCTATTGGTTATTCTGTAGAATCAGGAATACCATTTGCTGAAGGTTTTATAAAGAACAGGTATATAGGTAGGACTTTCATTCAACCCAGCGAGGAAATCAGGGAAATTGGGGTAAGGCTAAAACTAAACCCCTTAAAAGATATTATTAAGGGTAAAAGGCTAGTAGTTGTTGATGATTCTATTGTCAGGGGCAATACTTCCAGGCAAATAGTGAAAGTCCTTTATAATGCAGGGGCAAAAGAGATACATATGCGGATAAGTTCTCCGCCCTTGTTGTATCCCTGCTATTATGGAATTGATATGGCCTCAAAACAAGAATTTATAGCCAACCATAAAACTATAGAGGATATAAGGAAGTATCTAAATGTTACTAGCTTAAAGTATTTGACCATAGAGGGACTGGTTAATGCAATTGGCGAACCTAAAGATTCTTTTTGCTTTGCCTGCTTTAATGGTCATTACCCAGTAGATATACCCAAAAACTTCCATTATGATAAATTTTCTTTAGATAGGAATAAGAAAGTATCTTCAAATGCCCGAAGATAAAAAAAATAATTTTTCTTATAAAAAAGCAGGCGTAGACATAGATAAGGCCACGGAAACATTAAAGTCAGTAACTGAATCCATAACTTCTACTTTTAATAAGAATGTGTTAAATGACCTAAGCTCCTTCGGAGGGTTATTTAAACTGGACCTAAATAAATTTTCCTGCCCTGTACTGATATCTTCAACTGATGGAGTAGGCACTAAAATCCTGCTAGCCAAAGAGAGTGGAAAGTATGGCGGGCTGGGCCAGGATTTAGTGGCAATGTGCATAAATGATATAATCTGCGGTGGAGCAAAACCCCTGTTTTTCCTTGATTACATTGCCTGCGGAAAAATAAAGCAGGAAATTATAAAGCAAATAATAGCTTCAATTGCTGGTAGCTGTAAGATATGCGGAACTGCTTTGATAGGCGGAGAAACTGCAGAAATGCCCGGGATGTATGGCCAGGATGATATCGATCTGGCAGGGTTTGTAGTGGGCATTGTTGATAAGGATAAATTAATAAACAAAGGTTTGGTAAGGGAAGGGGATATATTAATTGGAGTTTCCTCTTCAGGGGTTCACAGCAACGGCTTTTCTTTAGTCAGGGAAGTTATTAGAAGGCATAATTTAGATTTATCTAAAAAATTTAATAGTCTACAAGGGAAAAAACTGATAGACGTATTAATGGTTCCCACAAAGCTTTATTCTCCCTTCATAGAGGGCTTAACAAGGTTTGGAAAATTAAATATTCATGGTATTGCGCATATAACAGGAGGCGGGTTCTATGATAATATAGCGAGAATCTTGCCAGGTGACCTAGATGCAGAAATTAAGGTAGGAAGCTGGGATATTCATCCGGTTTTTAGTTTTTTAAAAGAAGAGGGCAATATCGCCATAAAAGAAATGTACCGGGTTTTCAATATGGGTATTGGCATGGTATTAATAATAAGCCCTGGAGACGTTGAACTGGTAAAAGAGGCGGCAGAAAATTTTGGGGAAAAAGTTTTTCAAATTGGGAAAATTATAAAAGGCAATGGTAAAGTAAGGATAAAATTTAATGGGTAGATTAAAAAGGATTGCAACTTTTGCTTCGGGTTATGGTTCTAACTTGCAGGCTATTATTGATTATTTTAAGAATAGCAATAATGTGGAAATCGGGCTTGTATTTAGCAATAACCAAGGGGCTTATGCCTTAAAAAGAGCAGAAAATAGTAAGATAAAAAAATTTGTATTAGATTACCATAAATTTGACAGTAGGGAAGAGTATGACCGTGAAATTGCCAAAATCCTTATAACAGAAAGAATAGACCTAATTGTGTTAGCTGGATATATGCTGCTATTATCTGACTGGTTTGTAGACAAGTTTAGAAACAAAATACTGAACATACATCCCTCTTTGCTGCCATCTTTTAAGGGTACCAATGGCATAAAGGATGCATTTGATTACGGGGTTAAAATTACAGGGGTTACGGTGCACTTTGTAGACAAGAAATTGGATCATGGCCCTATAATTTTACAGAAAGAAGTAAACATTTTAAGTCAGGACAGCCTGGAAACTTTGGAAGAGAAAATACATAAAGTGGAGCATGAGCTGTATCCTTTGGCTATACAATATTATTGTGAAGGCAGGCTGAAAATTAAGGAAAGAAAAGTAATAATAACTTAGAGACAGGAGAAAAAAATATGGCAACTAAGGTTAAGAGGGCGCTGATAAGTGTATCTGATAAGAGGGGAATTGTAAATTTTGCCAGGGAACTGGACCAAATGAATGTTGAGATAATTTCTACTGGCGGTACATACAAAAAGATCAAAGATTCTGGAATAAAAGTTAAAAAAGTAGAGGAAATAACCGGTTTTGCTGAAATGATGGATGGGAGGGTAAAAACCCTCCACCCCTTCATTCACGGGGGGCTACTGGCAGATAGGAAAAATAGCAAGCACATGAGTGAGGTAAAGAAATTAGGCATTAGTTTAATAGATATGGTAGTGGTAAATCTTTATCCTTTTCAGGAAACTGTATCTAAGCCTGATGTTAAGTTAGAAGAAGCAGTTGAGAATATAGATATTGGCGGACCTACCATGATCAGAAGTGCAGCCAAAAACTACAAAAGTGTGGCAGTA
>JBNJCV010000017.1:0-28794 GCA_051744245.1 Actinomycetota bacterium
TAGCTCAGCTGGATAGAGCAACGGACTTCTAATCCGTAGGTCGGGGGTTCGAATCCCTCCAAGCGCGCCATTTTAATTAATTTAAAAATTAGTTAAAATAAGGTTAAGGATGGTTTATGGTGAGAATAGCTCAGCTGGTAGAGCACAGGATTGTGGTTCCTGGGGCCGCGGGTTCGAATCCCGTTTCTCACCCCATTTTTTTGTTATGGGCGCCTGTAGCTCAGCTGGATAGAGCGTCGGACTTCGAATCCGTAGGTCGGGGGTTCGAATCCCTCCAGGCGTGCCAATTATTGTATTTTAACCTGTTATTTCTTATAATATCTATCTGGCATATGGGCCGTTAGCTCAGCTGGTAGAGCACCGGACTCTTAATCCGGGTGTCACAGGTTCGATCCCTGTACGGCTCACCATTTTTATGCGAGAGTGGCGGAATTGGCAGACGCGCTAGACTTAGGATCTAGTGGGGTAATACCTGTAGGGGTTCAAGTCCCCTCTCTCGCACCATTTTTAAATCCCGGAGTTTGTATTTTATTTTTTTTTTATTATAATGTATCTTTTAATGTTAAATAAATGTAAATTAGGAGGCGCTTTTAGTTGGATTACAAAATTTTAGACAGGAAAGAGGAAAAGAACAAAGTCACTGTTAAGATAGAAATTAATAATGCCAGGTTTAGGAAAGCTATAAATAAGGCCTATAAAAATATATCCCAGAAGGCTAACATACCAGGCTTTAGAGCGGGAAAAATTCCTTACCAGGTTATTGATACTAATTACGGAAAGCAGCATGTTTTAAATGAAGCTGCCAGTATTGTTCTATCCGAGCTTTATCCACAGATTATACAGAATGCAAAAATAACTCCCATAGACTATCCTAAGGTACAGTTTACCCAGATAGTAGAAAACAAGCCCTTAGTTGTAGAGCTGGTGATCCCGGAAGAACCGGAGATTGAAGTTCCCAAATACAAGGGCAGGGAAGTTACTGCTGTTTCAACAGAAGTGGAAGACAAGGAAGTGGACAGCTATATTGACAACATAAGGGATAAGTATTCATCTTTGGAGCCTATCGAAGATGAGAAAAAGACTGCAGATAAGGGTGACTATGTAACCATTGATTTTACTGGAACCGTGGATGGTAAAGAGCTTGAGGACGGCAAGGCTGAGGATTTTGTTTTGGAGATTGGATCTAAGACCCTTACCCCCAAATTCGAGGAAGAATTGATTGGGATGAAAAAGGGAGAAGAGAAGAAAGCAAAATTCAAGCTGCCCCCAAACATTAAGAGAAAAGACTTAAGCGGCAAAGAGGCTGAATTTGAGGTTAAGCTGAAAGAGATTAAGAAAAAAGTAGTTCCTGAAGTCGATGAGAATTTCTTAAAAGATGTTGGGGACTATGAGGATGAAAAAGAGTTCAGGGAAGACATTAAGGAAAAACTGGTTGAGCAGAAAAAACAGCTGAGGAGAAATAAGATTGTAGAGCAGATAATAGATGACCTGTTGGAGGAAGCGAATATAACTGCTCCCCGGGCCATGGTAGACAATAGGGTAAAACAGCTCAACGATGAGTTTGAAAGAAACCTTAATGCACAAAAAGTAAATAAAAAGAGTTACCTGAAGGCATTAAATATTTCAGAAGAAGACTTAAACAAGCAATTAAGGGAAAGGGCTGAAAGGGAAGTCCAGGAATACCTATTGCTGAAATCTTTGGAGGAAAAAGAAAAAGATAATATAGAGCCCAAAGAAGAAGATATTGAAAAGGAAAAAGAAGAGCTGATTAAGCAGTATAACAAGGATGAAGAAAAAAAGAAGGTACAGGATTTCCTAAATACTCCCCAGGGGAAAGAAAATCTGACCTCTTCTGTTAGGAGAAGGAATTTAATTAATTTGCTGGTTAAAAATGCTAAAGTAGTTGAAGAGAAAAAGGAAGGCAAAAAAAGCGGTAAAGAGCTTCATGTGCCGGAGGGTTCAAAAACTGGCAAAGGTTCAGAGAAAAAGCTCTGGACTCCCAAATAGAAAATAAGGATGAGTGATAATTATGGATAATTATTTAGTTCCGATGGTAGTAGAACAGACAAATAGGGGCGAAAGGTCTTTTGACATCTATTCGCGCCTATTAAAAGAGAGGATAATCTTTTTAGGGGTGGCCATTGATGATAATGTTGCAAACCTGGTTATGGCCCAGCTCCTTCATTTGGAAGCAGAAGACCCTGAAAAAGATATCCAACTTTATATAAACAGTCCGGGAGGTACGGTTACCTCGGCAATGGCCTTGTATGACACCATGCAGTTTATAAAATCTCCGGTGTCAACAATTTGTATTGGCCAGGCAGCTAGTGCGGCAGCGGTGTTGCTTTTAGCAGGAGATAAGGGCAAAAGGTTCATGCTTCCCAATGCCAGGGTATTGCTGCACCAGCCATCCGGCGGTGTTACCGGAACTACCATGGATGTGGAAATACATACCAAGGAAATGGTAAGGATAAGGGCTTTGCTTAATGAAATTATTGCAAAGCATACCGGCCAGGATATCAAGAAAGTGGAAAAAGATACCGAAAGGGATTTCATACTAAATTCCAAGGATTCAAAAGAATACGGGATAGTTGATGAGATAATACATAAAAAATAGTAAAGGAAGTGTTTTGTATTGAATAAAAGCGATAATAAAAATAACTTTTTGAAATGCTCATTTTGTGGCAAACCCCAGAATCAGGTTAAGAAATTAATTGCAGGCCCTGGGGTTTACGTTTGCAATGAATGTATAGATTTATGCAATGAAATATTAGATGAAGAGCTGGACAAAGATAAAGACCTTGATTTTGGTGATTTGCCAAAACCCAGGGAAATATATTCTACATTAAATGATTATGTTATAGGGCAGGATCCTGCCAAGAAAGTTTTATCCGTTGCGGTATACAACCATTACAAAAGGGTTAAATATGAAGGCAATAGCAAGAAAGATGATGTAGAAATACAGAAAAGCAATATCCTTTTAATGGGTCCAACCGGCTGCGGGAAAACTTTGCTTGCCCAAACATTGGCAAGGATATTAAATGTTCCTTTCTGTATAGCTGATGCTACTGCCTTAACTGAGGCAGGCTATGTAGGGGAGGATGTTGAAAATATACTCCTAAAGCTGATACAGGCAGCAGATTTTGACATAAAGAAGGCAGAAACAGGAATAATATATATAGATGAAATAGACAAGATAAGCAGGAAAGCAGACAACCCTTCAATAACCAGGGATGTGTCTGGTGAAGGGGTCCAGCAAGCGCTGCTTAAGATACTTGAAGGCGCAGAAGCAAATGTGCCCCCTCATGGTGGAAGAAAACATCCGCAGCAGGATTTTATTCAGATAAATACCAATAACATATTATTTATATGCGGCGGGTCATTTGCAGGGTTGGATAAAATAATTGAAACTAGGGTTAACAAGAAAAGCATAGGTTTTGTGGCAGAAAAGATGCCCGATAAATCAAAAAAAATAGACTGGTTACTTCCCCAGGTAATGCCTGAGGATTTGCTGAAATTCGGTTTAATTCCCGAGCTTATAGGGAGGCTGCCAGTCAATGCAACACTGTCAAACCTTAGCGAGGATGATCTGGTAAAGATATTAACAAAGCCTAAAAATGCGCTGGCAAAACAGTACAAGAAAATTTTTGAATTGGATGATGTTGAACTGGAAATAGAAGAAGATGCCCTAAAAGCTATTGCCAGGTTAGCAATGAAGAGGGGGACTGGCGCAAGGGGCTTGCGTTCCATAATGGAAGAAAACATGCTTGATATCATGTTTAGCATACCCGACGAGGGCGGTGCTAGGAAATGCATTATTACCCCTGAAGTTATTGAAAAAAAGGTAGCCCCTAAGATAATTAAAAATAAAAAAAAGCAAGTGTTAAAAAATAAAGAGAAACTGGCATAGTGCATGTTTGAAAACATAGAAGGGAAATATGATCCTTCCCAGTTTGAAAAAAAGATATATGAGTTTTGGGAAAACAGAAATTACTTTCATGCTGAAGTAGACCGGAAAAAACCGCCATTTTGCATGGTAATTCCTCCCCCCAATGTTACTGGCTACCTGCATGTAGGGCATGCTTTAAACAACACCCTCCAGGATGTGATAATAAGGTATAAGAGGATGTCCGGCTATAATGCAAGCTGGACGCCTGGGGTTGATCATGCAGGGATAGCCACACAGAATGTGGTTGAAAGGAATCTGGAGGAACGTGGAACCTCCAGATTTGAAATGGGAAGGGAAAAATTTATAGAGGAAGTCTGGAAGTGGAAACAGGAATATGGGGGCAGGATAATTAGCCAGTTGAAATCCCTTGGATGTTCCTGCGACTGGCCCAGGCAAAGGTTTACTTTAGATGAGGAGTATGTAGGGGCTGTAACCAGGGAATTTGTCACTCTTTACAATGAAGGGTTAATTTACCGCGGAAATTATATGATAAACTGGTGCCCGAGATGCCAGACAGCCTTATCGGATATTGAAGTAGAGCACACTGAAAAAAAAGGGCGTCTTTGGGATATAAAATATCCTTTAATAGATAAAGATTCCGGAAAACCAAGCAAGGATGAATATATCGTGGTATCTACCACTAGACCAGAGACCATGCTGGGCGATACTGCAGTAGCGGTAAATCCTTCAGATAAAAGATATGTCCAACTGAAGGGGAGAAAAGCATACCTTCCCCTAGTGGGAAGGATAATTCCCATAATAGAAGATAGTTTTGTGGATAAGGAATTTGGAAGTGGCGCAGTCAAGGTAACCCCAGCCCATGACCCTAATGATTTTGAGATGGGCAAAAGGCATGGACTTGAGGAAGTAAATATCTTTACCGGGGATGGAACCGTTAATGAAAATGGGGGAGACTACAATGGCTTGGATAGGTTTGTTGCAAGGCAAAAAGTATTAGAAGACCTAAAGGAAAAAGGGTACCTGCTGGGTGATAAGGAGCATATCTCATCTATTGGAAAGTGTTCCAGGTGCGATACAATTATCGAGCCAAGGATTTCCCTGCAGTGGTTTGTGTCAATGAAAAAACTTGCCCAGCCTGCCATAGAAGCTGTAAAATCAGGCAAAGTTAAATTTATCCCCAAAAAGTGGGAAAAAATTTATTTCAACTGGATGGAAAATATAAGGGACTGGTGTATTTCCAGGCAGCTCTGGTGGGGCCACCGGATACCGGTATGGTACTGCCAGGAATGCAACGGGATGGTGGTGACAGAAAAAGAGCCCCAGGAATGCCCAAATTGTGGCGGAAACCTTGTTCAGGATAAGGATGTGCTGGATACCTGGTTTAGTTCATGCCTGTGGCCATTTGCAACTGCTGGCTGGCCTGAGGATACTCCGGAGCTCCATTATTTTTTTCCTACAGCCCTCCTTATAACTGCCCATGACATAATATTTTTCTGGGTTGCCAGGATGATAATGATGAGCCTGCATTTTATGGGGGAAGTACCTTTTAAAGAAGTATTCCTAAATCCTTTGGTAAATGATGCTTCAGGGCAGAAAATGAGTAAATCCAAGGGTAATGTTGTAGATCCTATGGAAATGATTGAAAAGCACGGAGCTGATGTGCTGCGCTTTACCTTAACTTCCCTTACTACTCCAGGAAAGAACTTGATGCTGGGCGATGAAAAAATAGAAGGCACTAAAAATTTTGCCAATAAATTATGGAATGCCTCCAAGTTTGTACTCTCAAATATTGAGGGTACGGAGGCAGAGGACATAAAACCAGAACAGGTTGAATTAAATATCTGGGACAGGTGGATACTGAGCAGACTAAATAAAACAATAAAGGGAGTAGAAAAATACCTGGCCCATTATAATTTTTCATTTGCCTCCAGGCTGCTATATAATTTTTTGTGGAGCGATTACTGTGACTGGTATATTGAGGCAAGCAAAGTAAGGATATATTATTCCAAGGATCAAAATGATAAAATAACTACCCGCTATATCCTATGGCATGTGCTGGAGAATTATTTGAGGATGCTGCATCCTTTCATGCCTTTTATTACTGAAAAAATTTGGCAAAACATGCCCCATTCGGGAGAATCTTTGATAATAAAAGAGTATCCCCAGCTTGATGAAAAAAAGCTTGATGGGAAGGTAGAAAAAAGGATAGGAGTTTTGTTTGCGGTTATAAGTGAGATTAGAAAGATAAGATCTGAGCTTAAAATTAATCCCTCAAGCAGGATCAAGGTAAATATAGCCGCTGATAATAAGGATGAGGCCAGCTTTTTGTCTGAAAACAGCCAGTATATAAAAAATCTTGCTAAGGTGGGAGAGCTTGAATTTGGAGGCAGGACAGCCAAAAAAGGTTTTATAAAAACCACTGTGCAAGGAATTAGCATATATATATACGTACTTGATGTGGTAAATATTGACCTGGAGATAAAAAGGATTAATGACGAAATCCAGAAAGTGGAAAAGGAAGCTTCAAAAAGTAGAAAAAAAATGGAGAATCCCCAGTTTTTGAAAAAAGCTCCAGACCATATTGTACAGAAGGAAAAAAACAAGCTGGAAGAGTTTAAAAATAGCTTAAATGTTTTAAGAGAGCAGCTTAAAAAAATGCAAAATATCAGTTAGAAGAGAGGCATTGTGGACTTTAGGCAGGTATCTAAATATTTAGATGATTGTCTTATTTTTGGCATCAAGCCGAGCCTGGTAAGGATTAAAAAAATCCTAGAGCTTTTGGGAAATCCTCATAAAAAAAAAGATTTTATTCATGTGGTCGGCACTAACGGTAAGACATCTACTACTGCTATGGCAGCAAGCATCATGCATGGTCAGGGAATAAGCTGTGGCTATCATATATCACCCCACATTGGAAGTTATACTGAAAGGTTCTGGTCAAATGGCAGGAATATTAGTGAAAAGGAATTTAGCTCAATTTTTAACAAGCTATACCCTTATATACAGAAAGTAAATAAGCTAGAGTTGGGTGGACCCATTACCCAGTTTGAGATACTTACGGCGATGTCCTTTTTATTTGCAGAAGAAAAAGACTTGGATGTTATGGTGATGGAAGCAGGAATGGGAGGAAGGTGGGATGCTACTAATATTGCAGATTCCTTGGTGGTTGGTTTTACCGGGGTGAGCCTGGAGCACACCCAGATTCTGGGAAATAGCATTACAGATATAGCTAAAGAAAAGGTAGAGGTAATAAAAGAAGGCGCTGAGGTAGCTGTTTTATCAAAGGATAAGAAAGTGCTGGAAGTTCTTAAGAAAAAAGTGGCCAGCACTGGCTCAAGGCTTTACCTGCAAGGGAAAGATTTTTTTATTGAAAACATGAAAGATAAAGGGTTTGGCTACAGGCTGGACCTAAAGGGGATAAAGGAGCGGTACGGAAACCTTGAGCTAAACCTGGCTGGACGTTACCAGGCCCAGAATTTGCTTCTGGCAGTTGCCCTGGCTGAACTGTATGCGGGGAAGCTGGATTTGGATAACTTAAAAGAATGCATACCAGAGGTAAGGGTGAAGGGGAGATTCCAGGTAATGGGGAAAGGGCCCCTGGTGGTGGCTGATGCATCTCATAACCCAGAGGGAATTTCCAGGTTTGCCGCCAATGTCTACAGATATTTTAAGGGCAAAAAAAAGATAATAATATTTGCGGTGTTAAAAGATAAGGATTACAGGACCATGGTAAGGGAAATTATAAAGGTTGCAGATACATTGATACTTACTTCCAGCAATAACCAAAGGAGCCTGGATATTGACTCGCTGGAGTCAGAAACCTTAAAAATCATGAAAAATAGCCATATAAAGATAGGTCAGATTTATAAAATTGATAATATAGAAAATTCATTAAATTTTGCTTTAAATATAGCTGATAGTAATGATATTATATGCATTATCGGCTCAATAACTAATTTGGAGCATGTAGTATAATAATATTTTAAAATTTACTAAACCACTTGGAGGATTTATGGACCTATTTGAGTATTTAAATAATATCATAGCTTTCTTTAAAAACCCTATCTGGGGCTACCTTATAAGGGGGATAATCTTTATACTGGTTATTATATGGCTGGCATTTGTTTACTGGACTTACCGGGATGCAAAGCTGAGAAATACAAGTGCTGTGTTTTGGGCCCTGGTAGTGCTGGTGTTAAATTATATAGGGCTTGTACTTTACCTCATATTAAGGCCGCCGGAGTACATAGATGACGTAGTGGAAAGGGAATTGGAGATAAGGAGGATGGATCAGTTGCTTAATGCCAAAGGCGGCAGGTGCCCGGCATGCGGCAAAAAGGTGGAAGATGATTTTTTAATATGCCCACATTGCAGGAAAAAACTTAAAAACTCCTGCATTAATTGCGGCAAGCCCTTGCAGCTTGACTGGAAGGTCTGCCCTTATTGTAAAACTACACAATAGTCTGGAGGATTGATGACTAAGCGTAAGGGAAATTGTTCTGAGGGTAAGATTGAAAAAAGCTTGATAATTATCAAGCCGGATGCAGTTAGAAAGAAAGTGGTGGGAGAAATTATTTCCCGTTTTGAAAAAGGAGGGTTTCTTATTGAGAAGATGAAAATGATGCAAATAGACAGGGATCTTGCCACAAAACATTACAGCGAACACAGGGGCAAGGATTTTTTTGAGCGCTTGCTGAATTACATTACCTCTGACTGTTGTGTGGTAATGGTGGTCGCAAGGGAAGATGCAATAAAGAGGGCCAGGCAAATAATGGGCCCTACTGACTCCCGGAAAGCCGCTAAAGGCACTATAAGGGGAGACTTTGGAGAGGACGTGACCATTAATGTGATACACGGGTCTGATTCAGTAAAAAGTGCGGAAAAGGAAATAAAATTATTTTTTGGTTAATATAAATTAAGGTTAAGGTGTGTGTTTATGAAAAGTAGGAGAGGCATAATAGTTTTCTTTATAGTTTTGGCGGGCGGAATAATCGGGGCAATCCTAGGTCATGTACTTAGTGACACTATTCCTATTTTAGATAAAGGCCTTAAAGTAGGTACAGATTCTTTAAGCCTTAACTTGTATCTGATAGATTTAAGTTTTAGCATTCACGTTAATATAACATTAGGTGCTATAATAGGCTTATTACTAGCATTTTTACTTGCGGATGTTGGAAAAAGAAAATAAAAAGATTGTGTTGGCTTCAACTTCTCCTAGAAGGAAGGAAGTGCTTGAACTTCTGGGGATGGGCTTTATGGTAGAAAAGCCTACTGATTGCAGGGAAGTAAGGCTGGCAAACCCTGAGAGAACAGTAGTTGAGAATAGTATAAGAAAAGCTAGGAATGTATCTGCTAATTTAGGGACAGGAAACAATTACTTTATTGCAGGGTTTGATACAATAGTATATATGGGCGGTAAATATTTTGGAAAACCAAAAGACCGGGCGGAAGCCAGGCATTTTGTAACAGGCTTTTCAGGCAAAACCCATGATGTAATTTCTGGGGTATGCGTTTTGGATTCTGTAACTGGTAAGTATTATGCTGATTTTGAAAGGACAGAGGTTGAATTCAGGGAACTAGATGAGGACTTGATAAACAGTTACCTGGATAAGGAATACGTATTTGATAAAGCTGGCGGTTATAATATAGGGGGCCTGGGTTCAGTTTTGGTAAAAAGGATTAACGGCTGCTTCTATAATGTTGTGGGCCTGCCTTTAGCTAAATTTATCAGCCTGTTAGAAAAGGTTAATTATAAAATTTTATAAAGAATAAGGAGTTGTAGATGTTTGAATTTTTTCTAAACATTATTGGAAAAGACATGGGCATTGACCTTGGCACTGCCAATACTTTGGTTTATGTCAAAGGCAAGGGCATAGTTTTGGATGAGCCATCCATAGTAGCTATAGATAAGAATACAAATACAATATTGGCTGTGGGCAAAGAAGCAAAGAGGATGATAGGTAGGACCCCGGCCAACATAGTTGCCATAAGCCCTTTAAGAGATGGGGTTATAGCAGACTTTGACACTACCGAAAAAATGCTCAGATATTTTATACAGAAGGTACACCGTAATTTAGGTGTAGCCAGACCAAGAATTGTTATATGCGTTCCTTCCGGGATTACTCCCGTGGAAAAGAAGGCAGTAATTGAAGCTACGGAGCAAGCCGGGGCACGGGCTGCTTACATTGTTGAAGAGCCCCTGGCTGCTGCAATTGGCGCAGGTTTGCCTATTGACGAGCCTACTGGCAGTATGGTGGTTGATATAGGCGGGGGCACCTCGGAGGTAGCAGTTACCTCCCTGGGCGGGATCGTGGTTAGCCAGTCCCTGAGGATGGGCGGAAATGAGCTGGATGAGGACATAACTTATTATCTTAAAAAAGAGCAAAACCTCCTTTTAGGGGAAAGGACATCAGAAAAACTTAAAATGGAGATTGGGTCAGCTTTTCCCCTGGAGAATGAAGAAAAGATGGAAGTAAATGGCCGGGACCTGGTTACCGGGCTGCCTAAAACTATAATTGTTACCAGCCAGCAAATAAGGAAAGCATTAGAAAAAGGAATAAATGACATTGTAAATGCTGTAATTGAAGTATTGGATAGTACCCCGCCTGAACTATCTTCAGACATAATGAAGAGGGGCATAGTGCTTACTGGAGGCGGTTCTCTCCTGAAGGGATTAACTGAAAGGATTAGCAGGGAAACCCACTGCCCTGTCTACCAGGCAGAAACCCCCCTGGCTTCAGTGGCTATTGGTGCAGGCAAATGCGTTGAGGACTTTAACAGGCTAAAAAGGTATCTGAAATTTTCAAGGCAATAACTATAAGAACAATGTTTGATGGTATTTTTAAATAAAAAATTTCGAAATATTGTTGTATTTATAATCATTATTGTTCTGTGCATAGTTGTCATTACCATTAGCTTCAGGGACCTGGAATTTGTAAATAACATCAAGTCAAGGGTTTTGGATTTCTTTAAGCCAGTCCAGGAAAAAATGTTTTCCGTATTTTACCCTGTTATGGGTTTTTTTAACGGGGTCAGGGATTACATTAACCTCGGGGAAAAATATGCCAGGCTTGAACAGGAAAATGCCGACCTCAGGAAAAAATATGTGGAAAGCATAAATTTAAGGATAGAAAATAATGCCTTAAGGAAATTGCTTGAATTAAAAGAAAAAAATGGATACAAAACAGTAACCGCTAAAGTAATTGGATACTCCCAGAGCAACTGGCAATCTGAGGTCATGATAAATGTTGGTAAAAATGAGGGAATTTATGAAGGGATGGCAGTGGTAAATGATGCCGGCCTTTTAGGGGTGATAAGAATTTGCGGGGATAAATCCTCCATGGTAAGGCTTTTAAATGACTCCCAGTCAACTATTGGCTGTAGGATCCTGACTTCCAGAGTACTGGGTATACTGGAAGGAAGTGGGGAGAAAAGAATCTTTCTAAGGTATATACCCAAGGAGGAGAACATATTTGTAGGGGATATTATTATGACCTCCGAATATAGTGAAGGTATCCCTGCAGGCTTGCTGGTTGGGAGAATAAAATATATTGAGGAAAAGGCAGGGGAAGCATATATGGAAGTTGAGGTGGAACCCTTTGCTGATTTCAGGAGCTTAGAATATGTAATGGTAATCAAAGAAAAATGAGACTATTCAGGAAATTTATCCATTTTATAATACTAATATTATTTTTGCAGGTGCAGGTCTCTTTCGCAGAGTACCTGAAAATGTATTCTGTAAGTTTTGACCTGGTGATGGTAACGGTGGTGTGCATTGCGCTTCTGGATGGGGCATTGACCGGAATGGTTTTTGGCTTTATTTCAGGCATGTTTTTAGACCTTATGGTAGGAAATATTGTGGGTATTAGCGCTTTTATTTACACCTTAAATGCTTTTCTGGCCTCAAGGGTAATGGATCTGGGTATAAAGAGAAAAGCATTTTCCCTCACCCTTATAATATTTCTCATAACAGAGGTGAATATCTTTGTAGAGAGCATGCTCCGTTACCTGTTTAACTTTAATTTAGATATAATGCAGCTAGGCAGGGAAATTTTAATTAAGCCCATATTTAGCATAGGGCTGGTTTTTCTGGTGTTCCCCCTGATTAATTGGGGACAGGAGAAAAAGTGGATTTTGGGATTTAGAAATGAAGAAGAGAATTAAGGTAACCATATATTTTCTGGCATTAGCAGTTATAGTGCTTACTGTTCGCCTGTATTATCTGCAGATTATGAGTGGGCCATTGTATGCAGAAATGGCTGAAGAAAATATAGTAAGGACTAAAAGCGTGTTTGCCCCCCGGGGAAATATTTATGACCGGAACGGAAAACTGCTGGTAAAAAGTATTCCTGTTCCCGCAATTTCTGTAAAACCGCTCATTGCTTTAAATGACAGAAACACCCTTGAGACCTTAAGCAGGGAACTTGGTATAGGATACCAGGAGCTTGTAGATAAGCTTGAAAGCGTTAATGTTTCATACCTGGACAGGATGATATTAGCTTATGACATAAACAAAGAGACCCTGGTCTATTTCAAGGAAAATGCTAGGGGGCTGGCGGGAGTGGAGGTAGTTAATGTATTTTTAAGGGAATATAGCTATGGCTCACTGGCTTCCCACATATTAGGTTACATAAGGGAGATAGATGAGGAAAAGCTGGAATCAGAAAAGTATGCAGCTTATGAGGGTGGAGACCAGATAGGGGATGGCGGGGTTGAACAATCTTATGAACAAATCCTCAGGGGCATTAAGGGCAAGGAAACCTATGAGGTAGATTCTCTGGGGAGGCCGGTAGAGATAGTAGAAAAAGTGGACCCTATTCCCGGAAATGATATTTACCTGACTGTGGACATAGAGATCCAACGGCAAATTGAGGAGCTTTTATACCAGTCAATCCTAGAAAGAAGGGAACAAGCGCCGGAAGACAGCGAACAAAATTACAATGTGCCGGGTGGCGCTGTGGTGGTGCTTGAAGCCAGCAGCGGAGAGGTAATTGCAATGGCCAGTTATCCCACTTTCAACCCTGAGATGTTTATAGGGGGGATATCAGAAAATGACTGGCAGTATCTAAATGCACCCCAAAACCACAAGCCTTTAAATAACCGGGCAGTAATGTCTTTTGCCCCCGGTTCTACTTTCAAAATAGCAACTGCTTATGCAGGATTGGCCGAGGAAGTGATAAATAAAAATACCACGGTTACCTGCAGGGGGGTCTGGTATGGTCTTGGAAGAAGTTATCCTAAATTTTGCTGGCGGAAAAGCGGGCATGGAACTTTAAACATTTATGGGGGTATAAAAAATTCCTGTGACAGCTACTTTTACGAGGTTGGCTACAGATTATTTGTAAAGAATAAAAACGAAAATGAGCTCCTACAAAAATATTCTAGGCTATTTGGCTTTGGTTCTAAGACAGGCATAGACCTGCCTTATGAAGATGAGGGACTGGTCCCTGACAGTGAATGGAAGCAGGAATATTTTAAAAGCCAGGTGGAAAAGACTGTATGGTATCCTGGTGATACAGTTAATATGTCCATTGGGCAGGGCGACCTGCTCGCTACACCCCTGCAGCTGGCCCAGGCTTATATGATGCTTGCCAACAGGGGCATATATCATCCGCCCCACTTAGTTGGTGAAATAAAAGATTATAAAGGGGATTTGGTTCTGGAAATAGAAAAAGAAGATTACAGGGATATAGATTTAAATGAAGATTATGTGGATATGATTGAAGAAGGGCTCAAGTTGGTAGTAGAAGAAGGTACTGCAGCTTACAGGTTCCTGGGGTTTCCTTTAGAGGAGATACCGGTGGCAGGCAAGACTGGTACCTCTGAGGTATCGGGAAAGCAGGATTATGCATGGTTTGGAAGCTATGCTCCTATAGGCAACCCTAAATACGTGGTGGCGGTAATGCTGGAAGAAGCAGGGGGAGGCTCTGCGGCAGCTGCTCCAATCGCAGAAGATATTTACAGGATGTTATTTAATATAGAGTAATTATGCTTGATTTTACTGAAAAAAAGAAAAAGGAAAATGGGCTGAGGTTTGACCTGGTGCTGTTTATTTCTGTGCTGGTTATTTCAGGTTTTGGTTTGCTGGTAATCTATAGCGCCACCAAGTATAGCCTGCCGGGAGGAATAACCGATTCTGCTTTCTACCTAAAAAAACAGGGCTTTTGGGTTATAACCGGCTTAGTACTGTTTTTGCTTACTCAGATTTTTAATTACAGGAAGCTAAAGAAATACTTCTGGCTGGCTATCATTATAAATATCGGATTGCTTGTCTCAGTCCTTATATTCGGCTATGAAGTCCATGGCTCCAAAAGCTGGATAGACCTGGGGTTTTCTTCTTTCCAGCCTTCTGAGGTATCCAAGGTATTGATGGTTGTAACTGTGGCTGCTGCATTTTCAAAATTGAAAGGGGAAAAAGAAAACAGGATTGGTTTTAAAAAGGTCATGCTTTCTGCAGCCATTGCCTTTAGCTGTATGGGCCTGGTAATAATGCAGAATGATTTTGGAACTGCTTTAATATTTTACCTTGTATATATGGGAATGCTCTTTGTTTCAGGCGCAAACCTCCTTTATTTTATTTCATTTCTGGGATTGAGCGCTGGTGGCATTTTCCTGGGGCTTAACCTGGGGATAATTAAGCAATACCAGCTGGACAGGATACTGGTATTTTTAAAGCCTAATATCCAGGAAGGGGGCGCAGGCTACAACCTCTACCAGTCAAAACTGGCCATAGGCTCAGGAGAATTATTTGGCCAAGGCCTTTTTCTGGGAAAGCAAACCAACTTAAACTACGTGCCCGAACACCAGACTGACTTTATTTTCTCAGTGGTAGGCGAAGAGCTGGGGTTTGCGGGGGGAGCCTTTGTAATACTTATGCTAGCCCTTATAATATGGCGGTGCCTGGTTATAGCCAGGAAGGCTACAGATGGATTTGGAGCGCTTATTGCCTCAGGGATTGCCTTTATACTTCTATCCCAGATGATTATAAATATAGGGATGACCATAGGGATTATGCCCATAATAGGAATACCCCTGCCTTTCTTAAGCTATGGGGGATCCGGGCTGGTAAGCCTGTTTATTGGCATAGCCATAGTGGAAAACATTTACCGGAATAGGGAGCTTCGTAAATATCATGAAATCGCTTATGAGGAATTTGACTGATATATGGATTATTTAGAATATGAAAAACTGGAAGAGCTTCTGGAAGGCGTTCAAAAGCCTGGAAGATATATCAATAGTGAAATAGGAACCAAAAGCAAGACCCTCAAACAGATTAGGAAGACAAAGCCTGTTCTTGCCTGTCTTGCTTTTCCTGATACCTATGAAGTGGGCATGCCTAATTTAGGGTTGCAGATACTGTATGACATTATAAATAGGGAAGAAAAGTTCAGCGCAGAACGGGTTTTTGCGCCCTGGCTTGATTTTGAAGAGAAATTAAGGCAAAAAAAGGTAAAGCTTTTTTCGTTGGAGAATAGGATATTTCTGGATTGCTTTGACTTTTTAGGCTTTAGCCTTTCCCATGAGCTTTCCTATACCAACCTTCTTAATATGCTCGATTTGGCAGGCATTGAAAGGGACCGCAAAAAAAGAAAAAAAAGATTCCCCCTTGTATGTGCAGGCGGGCCTGTTACCGTTAACCCGGCACCCATGTCTAAGTTTTTGGATTTTATGGTGATAGGAGATGGGGAAGAGATTATCTTAGAAATATTGGAAAGGATAAACCATTACAAGGAAAAGGAAGCCAAAAAGGATGCTTTCCTTGACAGTCTTTCAAGGCTGGATGGGATATATGTATGCAAAAAATACACCTACAATTATTTTAAAGACGGCAAAATAAAGGAAATTACCGGACCCCCGGTAAAAAAGACAGAAGTTGACCTAAACAGTCATGGAATTGTAAAAAAGCCAGTTATTCCCAATATTAAGGTTGTCCATGACAGGTTTGCAGTGGAGATCATGAGGGGCTGCAGCAGGGGCTGCAGATTCTGCCAGGCCGGCTTTATTTATAGGCCGGTAAGAAAGAGGAAGTCTGCCTCCCTAGTAAAGCAAACCGCTGAAGGCCTGGAGAATACCGGATATGATGAAGTATCTTTTCTGTCCCTATCTTCAGCAGACTACAAGGAGCTAGAACAAGTGGTAAGGGAGGTCTCAAAGCTGGAAAAAGGGGGAAAGCTTTCCGTGTCGCTTCCTTCCCTGAGACTGGACAGTTTTAGTTTGGATCTGGCAGATTCAATACAGGCAGGAAGGAAAACAGGGCTGACCTTTGCCCCCGAAGCAGGAAGCCAGAGAATGAGGAATATAATTGGAAAAGACCTAACCGAGCAAAATATGGCCGGCTGCATAAGGGTTGCTTTAAAAAGAGGCTGGAACAAGGTAAAACTATATTTTATGATAGGGTTTCCTTTTGAGAATATGGATGATATAGAAGCTATAGTTAGCCTGGTAAACAGGATAATAGATATTGCCAGGGAAGAGCTGGGCAGGAGAAAATTCAGGAGATTTAAGATAAATATGAGCATAAACCCCTTGTGCCCTAAACCTTTCACCCCTTTCCAGTGGGCAGCCCAGGATAGCACGGAAAACCTTGAAAAAAAATTCTCTTATATTCTAAAAAACCTACCCAGAAAGTATGTGAAGATAAGTTGGGTAAGTCCTCAGAAAAGCAGGCTGGAAACTGCCCTCTCCAGGGGCGATACCAGGATTTCAGAAGTAATCGGAAAAGCCTATAGCTTGGGAGCTAAATTTGATAACTGGACTGACCAATTTGATTACAGTATTTGGGAGAGGGCTTTTAGGTCCTGCGGGATAGATATAGGTTTTTATGGAGGGGATTACGGGCTGGATGAAATACTTCCCTGGGATAAAATAGATATAGGGGTAAAAAAAGGGTTTTTTAAAAAGCAATACATGAAAGCAGAAGAATATGCAAAGCAGCATGATAAGGTTTAAGTTTACAAAAAAAGGTAAATTCAAATACCTATCCCATCTTGACATTACCAGGTTTATTATCAGGGCTATCAAGAGGGCTGGAATAGAAATAGAATATAGCCAGGGGTTTAACCCCAAGCCCAAAATAAGTTTCAGCAACCCCACCCCTTTGGGGGTTGAAAGCTATGCAGAATACGCGGATGCCTGGCTAAAGGATTATTTAGATGAAAAAAACTTCAAGCAAACCCTAAACCGTGAGCTGAAGCCGGAGCTGATGATTACCAGGGCAGCAAATGTAGAAAGAAAGTTACCCAGTCTCATGAAGGATATCGCAGTAGCTTTATATGTTTTTAAAATTAGGGCAGGGGAGAATATGGATATAGATAAATTAGAGGGGAATATCCTGGGAGAGCCTTCCCTGAAAGATTCCATATATAGCATGAACATAAGGGAAGAAAATAAATTATTATTAATAAATCTGTATGGTTATGCTAAACTCTTTAAAAATAAAAATAATAGCATATTTAAATATAATTACTTTTACGATTATTTTACTGATATTATAAAAAATTATAATATTAGTATGGTGAAAGCCATAAAAAAAGAGATGTTTATAATAAGGGAAGGCAATTTAAAGCCCCCTTTAGAAATATTAGAAGAAGGAGTTTGATTTAAAAATTGAAGAAAGAAATGTTAGTTAGCTCTGACAAGAATGAGACCAGGGTAGCTATACTGGAGTCAGGGCAAGTAGTACAGTTGTACTTTGACAGAAAAGGTAAGAAATCAATGGTTGGCAATATTTACCTGGGAAAGGTTAAAAATATTATACCCAGCCTGGATGCAGCATTTGTTGACATTGGTGCTGACAAGAACGCGTTTTTGTATATTAATGAAATAGAGTATGACATGGATGTTGATAGCAGTGAAGTCAGGCCAAGAAAGATCCAGCATGTTTTAAAACCTAAACAACTGGTAATGGTGCAAGTAACCAAAGACCCCATGAAAAGTAAGGGGGCAAGGCTTACAACCTATATTTCCCTTCCAGGAAGGTATTTAGTGCTGGCTCCCTTTAATGACGGGGTTGGCGTATCCAGGAAGCTGGAAAAGAAAGAAAGGGAAAAACTTAGGAGTATAGCTGAAGAAATAAAGCCGGATGACTTTGGATTAATTGTTAGGACTGCAGCCAAGGAAGCTAATAAGAGACAGCTAAAGGGTGATTTAAAGCAGCTTATAAAACGGTGGAAAAGGTTAAACAAGAAATCAGCCCAGATAAACAAGCCTGCTCTGCTGTCTGAAGAAGAATCAATAGTTATTAAATTGATCAGGGATATTTTTAGCGAGGAATTTACTGCCGTTTATGTGGATAAGAGAGAAGTTAAAAGAGAGATCCAGAAGTATTTGAGAAATATTGGTACAAGATTTAATAATATAATTGTCCACCGGGGACAGGATGAGCTTTTTGAAGCCTTTAATGTTAATGAAGTTATAGAGAGTGCATTAGAAAGAAAAGTTTGGCTGAAATCCGGCGGATTTATTGTAATTGATTATGGAGAAGGCCTTACTTCAATAGATGTAAATACAGGAAAATATACTTCCGGGAAAAATCCTAGCCATGCTATACTTAGGACCAACCTTGAGGCAGCGCAAGCTATTTGTAGTCAGCTAAGACTAAGGGATATCGGCGGCCTTATAGTTATTGATTTTATTGACATGGCAAGTGGTAAGGACAGGAGGAAAGTTTTAAACAGGTTTAACAAGTGCCTTGAAAATGACAGGACAAAAAATGAAGTACTTGATTTTTCTAAATTCGGTCTCCTGGAGATGACCCGGAAGAACGTATCAGATGGGATACTAGGCACTCTCTGCAAGGTGTGCCCCTGCTGCGGCGGCTTGGGCCATGTAAAATCTGAAGAAACTATCAGGCTGGAAATAGAAAGAAAGATAAAAAGGCTTGCCAGGGAAAGTAAATCCAATGCATTTTTAATAAAGCTGAACACTACTATTGCCGCTTTAATAATAGGCCAGGGCGGAAGAAACTTAAGACACCTGGAAAAGATTACCAAGAAATATATTGCAATAAATGGGGATGACGGCCTTCCACTGGATGCATTTGTGGTGGCTGCCGAAGGCTCAGTGGGAGAAATCAAGCAGGCGGCCAAGCCTTTCCAGGTGGGAGATGTGCTTGATCTGGTGGTAGAAGAGCCTTATTTACATAATAAGAGTGATGCGCTGTCTAGAGTAGAAGGTTATGTGATCCAGATTCTGGATGGAAGGAAATTCCTGGGCAAAAGGGTAAAAGTAGAAATAAAGTCCATTTCGAAAACCAGCGCAGTGGCCAAGGTTATCAAGTAAGAAAAAAATTTCCCTTGACTAAAAGGGGAGGTTTTTTATAATGTCACTTGAATAAGTGTTCAATTATTCTTATAAAATGGTAAAAAGAAAAACAGGAAAAAACAAGCAAGCTCCGGTTTGCGAAGAAAAAATTATAAATGCTGAAACTGTGTCAGAAGTATTAAAAACTCTTCCCAGGCAGGAAGCCATTATAGATTTAAGTTTAGTTTTTAAAGCGCTAAGTGATCCTACCAGGATAAAGATAATTGCATCGCTGCTCCAGAATGAATTATGCGTTTGCGACATTGCTGCAGTAATAGGGACAACCAATTCCAATATATCACACCAGTTGAGGGTGCTTAGGAATTTAAAGCTAGTTAAATTTAGAAAAGAAGGAAAAGTGGTCTATTATTCTTTAGATGACCATCACGTATCCCAGTTAATGGAAGTGGCTTTCAAGCATATATCGGAGTAAATTAAAGAAATAAAATGGGTTTGACTAGAAGAAAAAAAACAGAACTAATATTAACCATAATTTCTGGTGCTTTTACATTAGTGGCCATTGTACATGATATAATACACGTTCCCGATCCGTTTACCCTGCCCCTATTTCTACTGGCTGTGGTTACGGGAGGCTTTTTTATAGCAATAAAAGGGTTTAAGGCAATCTTCCACCTATCTTTTGACATGAATTTTTTAGTTACAGTAGCAGTTATAGGGGCATTTGCTATAGGTGAGCACATGGAAAGCGCTATAGTTGTGTTATTATTTAATATCGCAAATACCCTTGAATCTTTTAGTACCAACCGGGCCAGAAAAGCTATTAAGTCTTTGATGGATATATCCCCGGATTATGCCACTTTGCTGGCAGGGGAAGATCAAATCAAAACAAAAGTTGAAAAAATCAATATCGGGCAAGTAATTTTAATAAAGCCTGGCGAGAGAATACCTCTTGATGGAGAAGTTATTGAGGGCTCTTCTTATGTCAACCAGTCACCTATTACCGGGGAGTCAAAACCGGTTAAAAAAGAAAAAGGAGATAACACATATTCTGGCTCTATAAATGGGAGTGGCTCTTTAAAAGTAAGGGTAGAAAAAATATTTAGTCAGTCCACAGTTTCAAAAATCAAGAGTCTAATCGAAGAAGCACAGGCTAAAAAGGCTAAGACACAACAGTTTATTGAAAAATTTGCCCAGTATTATACGCCTATTGTAATAGGAATTTCGGTCTTCATTGCCATAATTCCTCCCCTGGTCCTGAACCTTGATTGGGGCGAGTGGATATACAGGGCTTTAACTATTCTTGTAATTTCCTGTCCTTGTGCTTTGGTAATATCCACTCCTATTACTGTAGTATCTGGCCTTACATTGGGGGCAAGAAACGGGGTGCTGATAAAGGGAGGAGAGTTTTTAGAAAATATTGGCAGCTCCAAGGTGTTTGTTTTTGACAAAACTGGAACCCTGACGAAGGGAGAACCAGAAATTTCAAGAATTATAGCCTATAATGGCCATAGCCAGGATGAAGTTTTGAGGATTGCTTATTCCATTGAGAAAATGTCTGAACATCACCTGGCAAAAGCAATAATTGGATATGGCAAAAACAAAAGTATCAAGCCCTTAAAAGTAGATAGATTTAATTCCCTCTCGGGTATGGGAATAGAAGCTGAGATAGAAGGAAGTAAATATTATCTGGGAAACCATAAGCTTTTCAAGCAAAAGAAGCTATGCGGGAAAATAGTAGATAGGGATGTTAAAAATTTGCAATCCAGGGGCAATACGGTTGTTTACTTAGGGACGGAGAGAAAAACTGTTGGCATTATCGCCATTGCCGATAGGTTAAGACATAGTGCTAAACAAACCATAAAGGAATTAAAACAACTGGGGATTAAAAAAATTGCCATGTTGACCGGGGATAACCAAAGTGTTGCTGAGGACATAGCTAGTGAATTAGAAATAGATGAATTTAATGCGGAATTGCTTCCTCAGGATAAAATCAACCTTATAAGCCGGCTCCAGGAAAAACATAAGAATGTAGTTATGGTTGGAGATGGCATAAATGATGCGCCAGCTCTCAGCTTAGCGAACGTGGGGATAGCTATGGGAGGCGGGGGCAGTGATACTGCTCTGGAAAGTTCAGATATTGCTTTGCTCAAAGACGATTTGTCCAAAATCCCTTTTATTTATAGGATTAGCAGAAAGGTAACCTTGCTGATAAAACAAAATATATTTTTTGCAATAGCAATAAAGATAGCTTTCTTAATATTAGCAGGTTTGGGAATAGCTACTCTTTGGATGGCGGTAATAGCTGATGTTGGAGCAACAATTCTGGTAGTTTTTAATGGCTTGAGGGCATTAAGGCTAGGTTCTCCAAAAATCAGTGACACTCCTAAGTAACAGAAATTAGCTATAACAGGCAGTAATTTGTATAGCTCCCATTCAAATTACTTTTGTTTTAAAGTCTCCAAGGCCGGATTAATTTGGGAGCCTTGGGCAATATCACTGATAAATAACACTGGCTTAAATATTGATTGACACTATATTATAATATATGTTAAGATTTCAATCTGTGATTTAAGGATTATTTGTTGAACAAGGAGGCCAAAATTTACGCGATAATTAGTACAGGCGGCAAACAATATAAAGTAGAAGAAGACCAGGATGTAGTAGTTGACAGGATAGAAGGCAAAAAAGGCGATAAAATAAAGATAAAAGAAGTCAATATGGTTTCTGATAATGGCAAGGTTAAGATTGGAAACCCAGTTATAGATAAAGCGGAAGTGGAAGCTACAATTAAAGACCATATAAAGGACGATAAACTGATTGCCTTTAAAATGAAGGCCAAGAAAAGATATAAGAAGAAAATAGGCCACAGGCAACCGTTAACTGTGTTACATCTTGAGAAAATAAAGATAAAATAATGGGGTGGTTATATGTCAACCAAAAAAGGTGCTGGAAGCAGCAGAAATGGAAGAGATAGCAATCCGAAATTTTTGGGAATAAAAAGCTCTGCCGGAGAATACGTTAAAGCAGGAAGCATTATAGCAAGGCAGAGAGGAACAAAATACAAGCCAGGCCGGAATGTTGGCTTGGGAAGGGATTATACCCTTTTTGCAAAGACTGACGGCAAGGTGGAATTTTCCAAAAATAAGATTGTAAATGTAATTTCTTAAATTACTTGAAAGGCTCCTGCGGGAGCCTTTTTTATTATCCTCAAGACTTTTAATCAAAAATTTTGTTTCAGTCTCTAAAGCATAGAAGGCCTAATGCTTTCTTTTCTTAATATTCTATATTTACTTATTCATGCATTCATCAGCCATCAACTTTGTGCAGCTACTTCGGTTTATCTATAAAGCAATATCATTTTAAAAAACCAATTACGGCTCCTAAAGCTAGCACCATAAGTATTGCTATCCCTATGAAAAAAAATCTATACTGCTTATTTTTTAAGTAGTAGAAAATGCAAAAAATGACTCCTGCAGTAGGAGTAAAATTTAAGATAAGTAGGCCCAAGTATGAAAGTGATACTGGAGAAAATTCCTTAATGCTGTAAATTATCCCACCAAGGCTTTTAGAAAAGTAGCCGGGCTTTACCTCAAGCTCCATGCCTGAAGCTATTGCATATATATAGCCGGCAAGCATAAAGGCTAGGCTGGCGGCTAAGCCTGCTGTAAATATCCAGTATAAATATTTTGCTATGAATTTCTTTTTTTCCATATCAATACAAGCTTATCCCGAATGCCTTTAACAGCATGTTGATGCCAATTATTATAAATACGCCAATCATTATCTTTGCTATGGTTATGGTTTCAGCTTTGCCGGCCGCAAATGAGCCCAGGGTTCCTCCTGCAAGCACCCCTACAACTACGGCTGAAGAAATAAAGGGGTCAATAAATCCATTGGCAAAGTAAATTAGAGAAGATGCAGCGGCAGTTATTCCAATCATATAATTGCTGGTGGCAGTGGTGGCTTTCAAGGGGACATCCATCAAGAGGTTTAAGGTAGGTACTTTTACCGCCCCTCCACCAATACCCAGAAGGCCTGATGTAATCCCTGCAAAAAAGGTAGCCCCAAACCCCAGGGGAACATTTCTAACGTCGTAGTCAACTTTTTTATTATTGCTCCCGTTTATGTAATAAGAGCTATACAATGAGGGGTTTTTAGCCCGGTATATTTTATCCTTGCCCCTGTTTGTCTTATTTTTCTTATAAATTATAGCAGTGGTTATTAATATAAATGCCCCAAATAGGCCATATAGTATGTTGCTTTTAAGGTAGGCTGCAGTTATTCCTCCCACTATCCCTCCGGCAGCAGTAAAAGTTTCCAGGGACAGCCCCAGCTTTATATTGGTGATTTCCTTTATAATATATCTCCTGGAGCCAGAAACTGAAGTAGCAAGCACTGCTATTATGCTGGTGCCAATAGCATAATGGATGGGGATGCCCAGTAGCAGTGTTAGCATGGGGACAATAATTATCCCCCCGCCTATCCCTATTAGTGAGCCTATAAAGCCTGCAGTTAAGCCAACTAGCAGTAAATATAGAAAAGAAACCATTATTTTTTTTAAAATAATTTTAGATAAATTTGAGTTTAAAGTATAAAATAAATTATTAAATTATTCCATTTATAAATTATGGCTAAAGATAAAAAATATGATGTAATAATAATAGGGGCAGGAATTATGGGGTGTTCGGTGGCAAGAAAACTGAGCTTCTATAACCTGAAAGTAGGCGTTGTTGAGAAAAATTCTTATGTATGTGGGGGGCAGAGCAAGGCTAATGGCGGAGTTATACATGGTGGCCATAATGCCAGGGAAGGGACGCTGAAAGCTAAATTTAATGTAATGGGCAATAGGATGTTCTCAAGCCTCTGCAAAGATTTAGGAGTTAGTTTTAAAAGAACTGGGTTGCTGGTCATAGCCATAGAAAGCCATGAGCTGGAAATGCTGGAAAAGTTAAAAGAGCGGGGAAAGGCTAATGGGGTGAGGGGCGTAAGTATAATTGGCAAACATGAACTTAAAAAAATGGAGCCTAATGCCAACCCCAGTGCTATTTGTGCCCTTCATGTTCCCACTGCAGGAATAGTGGATGTGCACAGGCTGGTTATAGCCCTGGCAGAGCATGCGGCAGTAAACGGGGTTGACTTCATTTTTGAAAATGTTGTGCAAAGCCTGGTATTGGATGGAAAAAAAGTTGTGGGCCTGAGAACAGATAAGGGGCAATACCAATGCAGTATGGTGATAAACTGTGCAGGAGTTGAAAGCGCAGGTATTGCAAAAATGGCTGGGATTTCCAGGTTTAAAATAATTCCAAGAAAGGGCGAATACTACATCTTAGATAAAAAATATAGGGGTTTTGTAAGAAGGCCTTGCTTTCCGGTTCCCACCCCACATGGCAAAGGGGTAGCTGTTTTCCCTACAGTTAACGGAAATATTATTTTTGGCGGTAATTCAGTGGAAATAAAGGACAAATATGATACCTCCACAACCAGGCAAGGCTATAGGGAGGTTCTGGGAAGAGCCGGGAGAATAATTCCGGATATTGGGGAAAAAGAGATAATAACCGCTTTTTCCGGAATCAGGTCTTCTGTATCAGGCCATGACTTTATTATTGATACTGGGAGTATGAATGGCCTTATTAACCTGATAGGCATAGATTCACCGGGCTTAAGCTCTGCGCCTGCCATTACAGAGCATGTTTTTGCTAAGGTGGATAAATTGTTTGGGCTGGCAAGGCAACCAGAAAAAAAAGCCAAATACAGTTTAAAGCCACTGTTTAGGGAGCTTGGCTCAAAGGAAAAAAAGAAATGGCTGGCAAGGGAGGAGCGGTTTGGAAGGATAGTATGCAGATGTGAGAAAATAACTGAAGGTGATATCGTAAATGCTATAAATGCTCCGATTGCTGCAACCACATTGGATGCAATAAAGTTTAGGACCAGGGCAACTTCTGGCAGATGCCAGGGTGGATTTGGACTGGCAAGGATTATGGGAATACTGAATGGGGAAAGCGGCCTGGGTTATGCAGATATTAGGAAAAATATGCCCGGATCCAATATTGTAATAGGTAAAGCCAGGTAGGCTTCCCTGCAGCATTTTTTATGGTTGGGATATAACTAGCAGCAGGGAAGTTAATAGCTTTAAGTTGGGGTTTAGAATTAAAGAATTCTAACCGGAAATATTATATGTTAGAATTAGTAAAAAAGATTAAGGGGAAATGGAAGAATTAGAAGAATATAAAAAGGACTTTTACGAGTCTTTGCTGGTAATGGATAAAGTAAAGGTATCTGAAACTATCGGTGAATACCTAAAACATTTTAATAAAGAAGAAGGCGTGGTAAATGCTATAGAAAAAGTGGTAAGCCCAACCCTAGAAAGAATAGGAAGGGAATGGGAGTCTGACCTCATATCTTTATCCCAGCTTTACATAATCAGTAAACTATGCGAAGAGATTGTGGATGCTTTACTGCCAGACAGCAATGTACAAAGGAAAGCTACTCCTAAGCTGGCAATTGCAGTTTTTGAAGATTACCACCTGCTGGGCAAAAGGCTTGTACGGTCGGCACTGCGTTCAAATGGGTACGCAGTAATAGATTATGGCCATGGAGTAAGCGTTAGCGAACTTGCAGAAAGGGTTAACCGCGATAAGCCTGACATACTGCTAATATCAACCCTAATGCTATCCTCAGCACTGCATATAAAAAAACTTAATTCCAAATTTAAAAACAACCGCCCAAAATTATTTGTGGGCGGTGCCCCTTTCCTGTTTGACAATGACCTGTGGAAGGAAGTTGGGGCTGATGCTATGGGAAGCAGTGCCAGTGATGCCATAAATTTGGTAAACAGGGTAACCGGGAGACAAGCATGAGCATAGAGGGCAAGTTTTCTCCAATGGAAAGAGTCCTAGAGACTATACAGTTTAAGGAGCCTGATAAGGTCCCCCTATTTTTAATGTTAACCTTGCATGGAGCAAAAGAGTTAGGGTTGGGTATTAAAGAGTATTTTTCTAAGCCTGAATATGTCGCAGAAGGGCAATTGAGGTTAAGGGAAAAATACCAGAATGACTGCCTTAACAGCCTTTTCTATGCTGCTATAGAAATAGAAGCCTGGGGCGGGGAAGTTATTTTTGTAGAAGATGGCCCTCCCAATAGCGGTGAGCCAATTATTGGAAACAAGAAGAAAATAAATGAATTGGAAGCCCCCAAAATATCTGAATCAAAACCACTTAAGAAGGTATTAAAGGCTATATCTATATTAAGTGAAAAAGCAAAGGGGGCGGTACCCGTAATTGGGGTGGTTATGTCCCCATTTTCTGTTCCCATTATGCAAATGGGCTTTGACAAGTACCTTGACCTGTTTTACCAAGACAAGAAACTATTTAAAAAATTGATGGAAATAAACAAGGGTTTTTGCATCAAGTGGGCAAATGCCCAGGTTGATGCAGGGGCTGACGCCATCTGCTATTTTGACCCCTTTTCTTCAACCAGCATTATTGAAAAGAGTGATTATCTAAAGTTTGGATTTCCTATTGCCAGGGAAGTAATAAGGAGCATCAATGCTCCGACTGCCACCCATTTTGCATCTGGGAGAAGCTACCGCTTACTTGACCAGGTAGCTGAAACCCAAACAAAGATAGTAGGGGTAAGCTGCTTAGAAGACCTTACCATGATAAAGAATAAATGTTATGGAAAGCTTACCGTCCTGGGTAATTTAAATGGCATTGGCATGCGAAAATGGGATAGGAAAAAAACAGAGGAGCAAGTAAAAAGCATTATTTTGCAAGCTGGCACCGGCGGGGGCTTTATAATTTCTGATAACCACGGTGAAATACCATGGTTTGTAAGCGATGAGACCTTGCTGGCATTAAGGGAAGCAGTGAACAGATGGGGACAGTATCCCCTGGATTGGATTAAGGATTATGGCTGATAGGTTATGCCTGCTTGCTTGCGGGAATTTCAAAAAAGAAATTGACTCAATCCTCAAAAAAAATGAATTCAAAGATATACAGTCATCCTATTTTGCCCCTTACTGTTTTGTGCAAAAGTTAAAAAAAGATACACAAAATTTCTCTTTTTCCAAAAGTGATTTTAAAGAATGCGGAAAATTAGAAGTAATATGCGGCCCATTTTGTATAAAAGGCATTGAATTTAAAAAAGACATAAAAGATAAAGTTCACCTGGTGCAGGAAAAAAACTGCCTGAATTTTTTAATAAATTCTGATATGGTAGAAAGCTTGATAGACAATAAATATTTTTTATTGTATCCGGGCCTGCTTAGGCAGTGGGAAACTGTAATAGAAGATACCTGGGGCTTTGATAAGAAAACTGCCCGGGACTTTTTCAGTGAATCCTCAAATAAACTATTGCTGCTTGATACCGGGGTTGATCCTGAAGCCAGGAAAAATATTGTAAATCTTTCTAATTACCTTGACCTGGGGTATGAAGTTTTTGAAGCTGGTTTAGGGCATCTTGAGCTTGTAATAAGAAATCTCAATTTTTCCTGGGAAAAAGAAAAATCCAGCCTTGAATACCAGCGCAAAATTGCAAAAGTTGGAAATAAAATAGCTGCCTATGAATTTACTTTTGATATATTGAAAGAACTGGTAAATATCGTCAGTGAAGAGGAAATAATTAAAAAAATATTTACTTTATTTGATATCCTGTTTAGGCCAAAAAAAATATTTTATGGGTTAGTTGAAAATGGCCAGATAGCCAGGTTCTATGGAAGAGGAAGAGGAGGGAAAAACCTGTTGCCTGGAAGCAAGGAAGCTAAAAAAAAGATGCTAAATTTATGTAATATCGGAAAAGTAAAGGAATATAGGGTGGTGGGTAAAAACAGTTTTTTGCTGAAAATCAGCTATAAAGGCACTAAATTTGGATATGTGCTGGTGGAAGGGATAGAGATTGAGAAGTACCTTAAAAGATACCTAAACGAGATACTCTCTTTTAGGGGGGTTTTCGGTTTGGCTATATTTAATGCCAGAAGGTATGATGAAATTGAAGAATTAAAGGAAAATTACAGGTTCTTAAGCTACCATGATTCCCTTACTTCTTTGTATAACCGCAGTTACTTCGAAGAAGAGCTTCAAAGGATTGGTAGAGACCTTTCCCGTTTTTTGCCTTTTACTGTGGTTACTGCAGATATTAACAAATTAAAAGACATCAATGATGAATATGGTCACAGCATAGGCGATTTAGCAATTAAGGGCGTGGCAGAAATATTTTCTTCCATTTTCAGGAAAAGTGATGTTATTGCCAGGATAGGGGGAGATGAGTTTTGTGTTTTAATGCCCAATACAGCACAAAGCACTGCAGAAGAAAAGCTGAGACAGTTAGAGAAAAAAATTTACAATTTTAACTTGAAGGAAAAAGGGATTAGCATAAGTGTTGCGCTTGGCCATTTTACGGCTACCGATGCCAGCATGGATATGAAGGAGATTTTAAAAAAGTCAGATGAAGAAATGTATAAAAATAAGAGGAAAGAATGCTAAAAATGTTAATTACCCAGGCTGCCAAACAAGTTATTCCTGGTAATTTAGCAGATTGAGTTAGTAATTGGCTGTATCATTTAATATAATAATAGCCCAAATATGAAGGTGATGGCATGTTCTTAGACGAGGCAAAAATTAATATAA
>JBNJCV010000018.1:0-28604 GCA_051744245.1 Actinomycetota bacterium
TCTTTTAAATACGGGCCAATATCTTTTAAGTCAAATACTCTTGCCATTTCATTTGCCTCCTAATTGTAACAATTATTACATTATTTGAACCTATTTTACCATATTTTTGCATGTAACAAAAGTTATAATATGTAATATTTTCAATTAGAAAAGGTTTTATCCCCTTAAAGATTAAATAAGATTTAAAATGAAGCCCTAAGCCTGTCTAGCATAAATGTCTCCACAGATGGACACTTTTTCTGGTAATTGCTCAAGAATTTTTTCAAATTCCTCTCTTCCAACCCAATCAGCCAGCACCAACTTTACAGACTCCCCTAACGAATAATTGAACTCAAAACTTCCCATGGTACTTAGGTGCTTGACTATGTTTACCGCAACACGTATGAATTCTTTTGTAGGAGTAAATTCAAATGATACAGCATCCAAAGGCTCGGTTAGACCCTTTAAAACTTTATATTCATAACCTTCAACATCAACCTTGCAGAATACAGGTTTTCCATATTCTTTTATAAGCTTATCCAGGGTAACAGTTTCCACTTCCCTGGATTTTTGCCATTCAAAAACTGAAGTTTTACCAAAAAAAATATCCCCAGATTTCAGATTGTCTGTCCAATTTTTAGACATTGAGGATACAGTATGTGAATCGCTGATCATAAGGGTATCTTTTCCAATGCTATCGCTTACTGCTTTCTGCAGTAAAACAACTTTCTGGTTATCCCCATATTTTCCTTTAAGTTTTCCCACGCATTTATCCTGTGGTTCAACCGCTATCACCCTGGCGCCAAGGCTTAAAAATACTTCAGTCATGCTACCCATATTAGCGCCAATGTCAAAAACCAGATCGCCGCTTTTAATGAATTTAGAATAAAACCTTTTATATCTTCTCCTGTTAAAGATATCAATAAAAGAAAGGGATATGCTGTAAATAAAATTATACACCTTCAGTTTTCTTAATAAATTGATGCCACCATCAGCAATTTTATAAAAAACTTCTACCGGCGATAATACTGCCTTTAAGCTAATTGGAATTTTTTCCAATATAAACCTCCGTTCCAGTATTATATATTGTAATTTAAAAAACTTGTTTTATAAAACTGCTTAAAAATATGAAGAAAAAAATATTTTAAAATACAAAAAAGCTAAATAAGATCCAGATATTTTTGGACTGCCATTTGGCAAAAATTTTAACTTATTTTCCATTATTGTTTTTATGTTAAAGTTGCACTTCAATGTTTAGTTCCCTGCTCCTCGGCAAAATTTTTTAACACCTTTAACGCTTTCATTGTAATCCACCGGCTGGGCCTGCCTTTCTTTTCAATGTTTACCAGAAACCTGCCATTGTAAGTATCCTCCAGTTTCCATCTCCCGGTACTGTCCTTTTTAGACATAACCAGGTTTATTGCATCCTCCATTCGTTTGTCTTTGTAGCCCAGGCTGGTAAGTATTTCCAATATTTCTAAAACATCAGTATTCCACATTAAAGGGAATCCAAATTTAAGCCATACAGGTTTAGATACTCTGTCTAAGTTTTTGCTCCTTTTGTAAATCCTATGCCTGAGCAAATATTCTGCTGCCTTCCCTATTGCTACCCATACATCCTTGCTTCTCTCTTTCTCCTGTATTTCAGCTAACCCCTTGAGCGATTTTACTATTCCCATATGACAGCTGTGCCTGCCCCAGCAGCCCTCATACCTATCATAAGGCCAGCCTGCAGGAGGATTTGCAATCCCATCATCAAACCTCTGGAATTTGGCAATAAAGTCTATGCTTTTCTGAACTCTGGGATCCTTAAGGTAGCCAAATTTTGTAAGGCACCATACCATATTTCCAGTTAGGCAAGGAAGCAGTCCCTCTTTCCCCCCGCCTGTTTCTTTGCTTCCCTTATATGAAAAACCGCCGGTACCCCTTATATATGAGTAATCCAGTATAAAATTGCAGGCATCCCTTATCCTTTTATCATTTTTGTCTGCACCCAGCTGGGCAAGAATAATTATTTGCCAGACAGTACCCTTATACTTGGACCTTACGTAAAAATCTTCAGGCCTCCCCCAGTAGCCGCCTTCATTCTGTTTTTCTAAAATTTTAGGAACAGGGCCAAATTCCATTATATTGCTCTTTGCTTCCCTGGCTTCCCGGCAGCTTGGCTTGCCTAAAAGATTTTTAAAGGTAAAATATTTAACAGAGGGGTTATCACCGGATAGAAGCCAGTCTATGATTCCATCCTTTAATAAACCATCCATTGCCTTACTTGGCTAGATTCAATATATTTATTATATCTTCTCTGGTAAGTTTCTTTATACTTCCAGCCTTTACTGCTTTTTCTGCCATCTCTTCAAACCGGTTATCAGGTATATTTAACCCGCTTAGCCTGGTAGCAAGCCCCAGTTCCTTATAGAAGTTCTCCTGCCTCCTGATGCCCTCAAGAATTGTTCTCTCCGGGTCATAGAAATCATGGTCAACATTCCATACTTCTGTAGCATACTGGAGGAATCTTTCCCTGTTATATTTATAGACATATTTCATCCAGGCAGGATAAATAATAGCCAGGCCTGCTCCATGGGCTATGTCATAAATACCGCTAATCTCATGTTCTATCATATGTGAAGAAAAATCATTAGCCCTGCCAGTTCCCAGAAGATCATTTTGGGCCAATGCTCCCGCCCACATAATCTCTGCCCGGCCATCATAGTTTTCTGGCTCATCCATTACAATTCTTCCATTATTTATAACTGTCTTCAGCAAGCCTATAGACATCCTGTCAGTCAATTCCACATTTTTTACTGAAGTAAAAAACCTTTCCATGGTATGGCCCATGATATCTACAATGCCGCAAGCAGTTTGAAATGGAGGCAGGGTAAAAGTAAGCTCTGGATTAAGTATGGCAAATTGGGGCCTTATGAGGTGGAAATTCTCCCACACTACATCCCTTTTCCACAGATATCCATCTTTTTTGTATGAAACTACAGCATACTGGCTGGATTCACTGCCTGCAGCCGGTATGGTTAGTATTACCCCTATGGGCACAGATTCTTTAGGAGTAGCCTTTTGCTCTGCAAAGTCCACTACATCACCCTCATAAGGAATGCCCACTGCTATAGCCTTAGAAGCGTCTATAACGCTTCCTCCCCCTACTGCCAGTATCATGTCAACATTATTATCTCTTGCCAGCTCTATGCCCTTATAGACGCTATCATATGTAGGGTTGGGCTTTACCCCACTCAGTTCAGTTACCTTTATGCCCTGGTCCTTTAATGACTTTATGACCTTATCATATAAGCCAAACTCTTTTATGCTTCCCCCACCATAAACCAGAAGCACACTGCTGCCAAACCTTTTTACCTCTTCTCCCACCTGGTTTTCAGTACCTTTACCAAAAATGTACTTGGTAAAACAATGAAACTCAAAATTCTCCATTGTCTCTCCTTTCAATATTTTTGAAGTAGTACCATTATAGCATGCAGGATTAAAGCATTTATAATAACTTATAATCTAGGCTATCTAATTTGCCAATAAAAGCCCTATAAGTTTAAAATAGAGCACATGGTTTTTCCTAAAAAAAGAATAACATACATTGACAACTTAAAAATACTGCTGATAAGTTTGGTAATAGTAGGCCATGTTTCAGTTACTTATGGGCTGGTAGGCTTTTGGTATTATTATGAGAGAACGGTATCTGCCTCCTCTATTATCCTTACTTTTTTTACCTCTTTTCTCCAGACTTTCCTCATTGGCTTTTTTCTTTTTCTGGCTGCCTACTTTATCCCCCAATCATATAGCAGGAAAGGTCCTGGAAAATATTTAACCGGCAGGTTAAAAAGGCTGGGGATACCTTTAATCTTTTACATATTATTTATAGGCCCCCTGGTGCTTTACCTGCATGAAGTGGTAATAAATAAAAACAATATTGATTTTTTTAAGTTTTACTGGAAAACAATTATCAAGAATGGAATTATAAATGTAGGGCCCCTGTGGTTCTTAGAAGTACTTCTAATTTTTACTATTACCTATTTGATATTAAGGCAGATTACAGACACCATGAAAACTGAAAAAAAGAAGAAAGCTGCAACCTTTCCTTCAAATTCCCAAATATTTTTATTTATAATAATTATTTCACTGCTTTCCTTTACCATAAGGATATGGTTTCCTGTAACCAGTACAGTGGGCACACTGCAGCTTAGTTTCCTGATCCAGTACATAGCATTATTCAGCATAGGGATTCTAACTTACCACCACAACTGGCTGGAAAAAATTACCGCCAGAATAGCATCATTCTGGCTATGGATAACTTTGATTGCACTGCCTTTCTGGTTGGTATTGGCCTTTTTCTCTAAAGCTTTAAGCGGTGACTTAAGTTTAATTGGAGGAGGACTGCACTGGCAGTCCCTTGCCTATAGTTTCTGGGAAAATATTGTAGGCATAGGAATTATCATAAACCTGGTATATCTGTTCAGGAAAAAATTTAACCACCAGAATAAGCTACTGAAAATAGTATCTAAAAGCACATATGCGGCCCTGATAATCCATCCCCTTATTTTAGTGCCATTATCTTACCTGCTAAGAGGTATAAATCTAGATCCACTGGTTAAATTTTTATTGGTAACCATAACAGGCATACCCTTATGCTTTCTTTTTGGCAACTATATTAGAAAAATACCAGGGCTGAAATCCATGCTCTAATCCAGAAGCCTTTTCTCTCCTTCCAGCTTCTGTATATCTGTAATATTCTGGGTAACTTCCAGGGTCCCCAGATATTCTCCTTCCCCGTTTTTTACCGGATAATAACGGATATAAATCAATTTCCCCTGCATGTTAATCCAGAATACGGCAGAATCCCTTTTGCCCTCCCTGAAGTCATTTAAAATTTCTTCAACCTTTTGCACGCTTTCCTTGGGATGGCAATTTTGCACAGTCCTGCCGATTACCCCTTTAGTTCTGGGGAATATCCTTTCCCCTGGATCATTGAAATACCTTACTTCATCATTTTTGTCCACAAAAGTAATGTCAACCGGCAATGAATTCAATACAGATTCCAATTCACTTACAGTTAGGCTCCCAGTATCAAAATCAATTTTACCTTCACTTAATTTGGTTTTCTTCTCTTCTGCTTCTGCCGGTTTTCCCCTGGCCTCTTCCGGGGTAAAGCAGCAGTAGCCAATTTCATCAAACTGCCTCTTTATCTCCGGCCACTGGCCTTCTTCCATTACATCCAGGGATAATTTAAATAAGATATTGTTTTCCTTATAAAAATGGCTGGATAGCATGTCTCCTATATTTTTACTCTGCTCCTCCAGCTTTTTTATAAACTCTTTAAAACCAAAATCCTCATAGCCTTCAATTATCTTATTTAAACCTTTTTTTAAATCTCTTATGGTATTGTGTTCTGACCACATAATTGCCGGCGGTTCCTTTATGCCATGCTTTTCCACATAAGGGAAAAGCACATTTTCCTCCCTGACATAATGTTTTTCAGATTCAATAAAATGCTTGTTTATATCAGCCAGTTTTTCCATCAGTTTTTCAGAGCCATCAAAACTACCCTTCCTTTTAAGTTCTTCTACTTTACTGGAAAGCAGGTCAGATATGTTAAGCATTGCCTTATGCTCTTCCTTTAAAATATTGATGGGATGGCTGGGTTCTAGCTCCCCTTCCTCTTTTTCTACAGATTCCTTGAATACTTCCAGGTGGACATCACAGAGCCTGGTTATCTCATCCCGGGGCATTCCTTCTTTTATAAGTTCGTCCTCTATCTGACCTATCTGGGTAGGGCTTACATCCTTAATTATTTCTTTAAACTCATCCTTTACCTTTTTGGGGTCCTCGCCCTCATGAAGCCTTCTTATTATTTCCTTTATTTTTTCTTTTTTATTTTCCATTATCCTGTTTCCTTTTCTTGCTTTAGTTGCTTTATAAAATTAATGTAATAATTTCTAGCCTTAGAGAACAACTTAGGATCCTTTTGCTGCAATATATTAAAAATCTTATCATCTATAAGTTTGGGGCTATTGATGCTTTTCCTGAAAGCATCAATAAAAAAATCAATAATTTCTTTGTCTTCTTTGTCAATTGAATCTATCAGCTTCTTAAAATCCTGCCTCTTTTTTTCTATCCTTTTCTTATTTTCCTCAATCTCCTTATAGTCTCCCCTATCCAGGCATTCTCCGCACCAGTCAAGGCAATTCTTTGATTCTCCTGAAAACATAAGCTCTCCATCCCTGTATTCAATTACATCAGGATCAATCCTAAACACGCTGGCATTACATTTCTTGCACCTTACTTTTCTCTCATCAGCAAAAAATTCTATCTCATGGCCACATTTAGGGCATGGTATTATATTAGTATTAAAATCCTTGAGGTAACTGGTATCCTGTCCAGGGCATCCTGTATTAAATTTTGGCATATTCCTCACCTGCCTTTAATTATTGATTCCAAGGTAATTTTTGCAAATTCTTTTTCTACCATTTTCCCAATCCTGTCTAGTTTATCCTTTAGCACGCATTTTTCTGTATTGGGACATATTTTTTTCTTAAACATGCATTTATTAAACTCAAATTTTTCCTGGAATATCTCAACCAGGTCCAGCAGCAATATATCTTTGGGGTCCCTATTTAATTTAAATCCCCCTGATTTCCCCTTAAAAGATTTAAGCAAGCCTTCCTTTCCCAGTATTTGCAGTATCTTTCTCAGAAAAGGCTTTGGTATTTTAGTTTCCTTTACAAGCCGGGTTACCGTAACTGCTTCACCGCTATTGTTGGTAGCGATATAAGATAGGGCCCTTATTGCATAATCTATGTCTCTAGTTATTAATTTCATATCACTATAATGATACTAAATAAGTATCATTAAATCAATAGTTAAAATAACTATTCCTTAACCCGGATTCCTAAACTCTGAAATGAATTACACACCAGCAGATTAATACTTAACCCCACAAGACGGCCACCTTTTCCTGCCGTCAATCAAATATTTAGAACCTATTTCCTTCTCACCGGCAATATCAAACTTTTTATCCAAAAATCCCTTAATTTCTTCTTTGCCTTTAAATGCTTCCAGGTATATCCCTTTCTCTTTTAAAGCATCTATCTCTTTTAAGTGATTTATAAAGAAAATTCCCAACAGGGTTCCGCTAACCTTAAGGACCCTGTGAATTTCAGCTATAGCTTCCCCTTTACCTTTTACCCTGCTTAAACCTAGAATGCTTATGGCAAGCCCGGCAATTTTATCAGCTACAGGCAATTTATCAAAACTGCAATGTAGAAAATAAATTCCGTCAATTCCCAGCTGTTCAGCCTTTCTTTCTGCCTCCATTAAAAAATCCATATTTTCATCAACCACGAGCATGGTTGTTTGTTTTAATTTTCTGTACTTTTCTATAGCAAAATTGCTAATATCTGCAGGCACCTCAACTAAAGTATCAATAAACTTATCTGGCATTTTAAAATGGCTGCCAACATCCTTTATCTGGTCTTCCAGGCTTTTTCTGTATTCCTTTAAGGCATTGGTATGCCCTTTTTCTTCTTCCGGCAAGAAGTCAATTATTCTACCGTCTATAGGATATTCTATGTCCCTATCCTTAACTTTGAAAAAATTATTAGAATCATCTAAATAAAGTTTATTGCCACTAACAGGGCATATCAATTTTCTCTCCAGCTGCTTTAACATAAAACCAGTTCCCTCTTATAGCTTATAGATTGCTTTATAAATTTTTTTATCCAGCACCATATCCAGCCCCGCCTTAAAATCTTTTAAATCAAAGGTATCAGATACCAATGGCTTTAACTCCATCCTTCCGCCCACAACCAGATCATATGCCTTCTTTAAGGTCTCAGGGGTGGAAGAATAATGGCTCCTTATAGTAAGCTCCCTTTTATATACCCTTTCAAAATCAATGGAAAATGGCTTCCTTTTGCTTGCCATTCCAAATATATTTACTTCTCCCCCATCCCTTAAATATTTAACTGCATTATCCAAGGTTACCCTATTGGTAACAGTAAGTATTGCCTGGTCAGCCCCAATTCCGGTAATCTCTTTTACTTTTTTAACCAAGTCTTCCTCTGCAGGGTTTACAGTAAGATCTGCCCCCAGCTCTTTTGCCACCCCGAGCCTTTGGCTGTCTAGATCAATTGCTACCACCTTTGCTCCTCCCAGCTTTACAAGCTGTACAAACAAAAGCCCTATTGCCCCTACCCCCACCACGGTAAAATAATCACCCTCCAGATAATTTATCCTATCCATTGCCCTAATACAGCAGCCAAGGGGCTCTATAAAGATGGCCTCCTTTAGATCCTGGCTTTCAGGCAATTTAAATACAGTATTTTTTACATGCTCTTCTGACAGCCTTATATACTGGGCAAAAGAGCCTGGGAATATATTAGTTTCTTTAAAATGCCTGCACATAGTATGATTTCCATGCAGGCAGTAATGACAGCTGTAGCAGGGGATGTGATGGGCAGCAACCACTATATCTCCAACCTCAAATCCATCTACTTTCTTACCTTTCCCGGCTATCCTTCCCACCAGCTCATGGCCATATACTCTGGGCTTTTTGTTTGCGGGGTCAAATATTTTTATAATGTCTGAACCGCAAAGCCCGGTATAGATCATCTCAACCAGTATATCTCCATCACCTATTTCAGGCGTGGGCATCTCCTCCAACCTAAAATCATCTTTGTCATAGCAGTACAGTGCTTTCATGGTCCTAGGTTACCATATTGTATTTAATGCCTTTTTTCTCATCCACCAGGTTAAGGGCTTCTGTTAGGTCTTCCAGAGGCATGTCTTTGGTTATAAACCTGGATGCATCTATAAGTTTTCTGGATATAAGGCTAAATGCTTTTTTTACATAATAAGGGGTGTGGTGGTAAACTCCTTTTATGGTAAGCTCTGAGTAATGTAGTAGCTTTGTATCAATATTTATGGAAGTCCCTGACGGGCATCCCCCAAACAGGTTTACCAGCCCCCCTTTCCTTGCCATAAGTATGGTCATTTCCCAAACCTTGGGATTGCCAGTTGCCTCAATGGCAACATCTACCCCTTTACCCTCTTCGGTTAGCTCTTTTACCGCTCCTATCTGATTGCTAGTCTCTGCAGCATTTATGGTAAAATCTGCCCCAAACTCTTCAGCTTTTTTTAGCCTTTCACTGGAAAGGTCAGTTGATATTACCCTTGCCCCATTTAGTTTAAGTAAGGCCACATACATAAGCCCAATAGGGCCTGCCCCGTTAACTACAGCAGTATCGCCTACCTCAACATTTGATTCATCCAGACCGTGCACTACGCAAGCCAGAGGTTCAGTTAACGCAGCTTCCTTATAGCTTACACTGTCGGGTATCTTTAGGGTATTAATTTTTAGAATATCTTCCGGTACCCTTATATATTCTGCATAAGCACCATTGTTATATACAATATTTTCACACATTGAATAACGCTCTAGCTTACAGTAATAACATTTAAAGCACGGTACAGAATTCATTGCTGCTACCCTATCACCTACGGAAAAATCTTCTACCCCTTCCCCTATTTCAACTATATCTCCAGCCCATTCATGTCCAAAAACAGAGCCCTCCTCAATCATGGTGGGATGGCCTCTTTTATAGGTTTTAAGGTCTGAGCCGCAGGTAAGGGCACTCTTTATTTTTACCAGGGCTTCACCTTTTCCTATCTTGGGTATGTCTATTTCTTCAAATCTTACATCTAAGGGCTTATAAAATAGTTGGGCTTTCATTTTTTTATTTTCAACCATAAGACCCCTTTCATATTTTAAAAAACTATTTCTTATGTCCAAGTATTATATTTAAGTATTCCACTATCAGCAATAAAAAACAATGTTAAATATTTTTATTGAATAACAAAAGATGGAAAATATAGAAAGCGAAAAGAACTATTAAAAAATCCTAAAAACCATGCAGTAATGGGAAAACACGAGCAGGGTTTCAAACTTTGTGCCAACTAATTTGGCCAAGCATCTAAAATTAATCAGCAGGAGCTTGCCGAAAATTTTAAATTCTAAAAAATCCATTCTTCTAGTAACTTCTCAGTTTTTTCTAAAAAAGACATATTCCTTCTCTTTTCCATGATTTTAAATTCTTTAAACATTTCTTTTTTCATTTTCTTGCTATCTAGCTTAAAATCATCCCTTAGGGACCTAAATATCTTTCCCAAAAGATTTAATTTCCACCCGCTAAACTCTGGCCTATAGGTTAACAGGAAAGCACATAACCTCCCTCCGTCTTCTTCTGCAACTCCATTCCGGCATTCCTCGAAATCAACCTTAAAAATCTTATCCCCGTTTACTATAAAATTTTTCAAATTAATATCCTGCAAGATCAAGCTTTTCCCAAAAACTTCCTTAGCTTCCTTGTTAAACATGTAAATATATTTACACAAGCCGTATATTAAATTTTCAGAAAGCTCTTTCTTTTTTTCTTCATATTCTTCTATAAAGTCCAGGAAGGTCCTTCCCTTGATATATTGCAGTATTAAAAAATTTCTGCCTTTAAAGCAGGATTCGGGAACTAATATTTTTCTATCCTGTAAGCTTTTTAAAACCAAATATTCTTTTTTTAGTCTTTGCTGCCAGTTTCTGCCCCTGTATTTTTTTAAAACTAAATCAGAAAAGCTCCCCTTTTTATAAATACATCTTATCCTGTAGACATCATTTTTCTTGCTTTCAAACTTTTCTAAAATCTTATAGCTTCTGATCCCCTTATCTTGAGTAAAATCCTTACTTAAAGATATCTCTTCCATTTATTTTTACCTCAATGCTTTTTCCTTCTTCATATCCTTTTAAATTTTTCACTACTCCCAGCAAAGTATCCCTCAATATTGCCTTTACAAAAGGAACCATTTCAATATCTTTGCCACCTACCTTCAACTGCACCTCACCAGAACCTATAACACAATCTTTTCTTTTAGCCTCACCCTTCAATATCTTATTGCCTAATTCCCGGCAGCTGTATCCACACCTGTTGCAGCACTCTGGTGGAAAGTCAGGCAATACTGGATATACCTTTTCTTCAATTAAATCCACGAGCTTTAAAATACTGCTTACCCCGTCTACGGCAGGCACACCATTATAAGATTCCAGTCCATTAGCAATAATACCTGATACGACAAAAACACTGCTATCAAGAAGCTTGTCAATATCCTCTCTGCTTTTAGCGCAAACAATCTTCGGCAAATTGTAATCTAGCACCCCTTCCATGATAACGTAATCCTGGCTGTAGAATTTAAGTATCTCTTCAATACTTAATTTTTTAGGAAAAAGAATATCTGTCTCCTCATTTCCCCTCGCAGTAACCAATTCAGCCCCTGCCTGGCCATGCCGGTACGTGTTAGTACCTTCGGTGTCCATGGCAAAATCCCGGTAATGGATTTCTTTAATTGAGCCCACTGAATATTTTCTTTTCCTAAGCTCCTTTATAATATTTTCAATTACTGTAGTCTTTCCCGACCTACTCTCTCCTATTACTGATAAAGCCTTCAAATCAATCTCCCCTTTATAAATAAATAAAAAATAGCTATAAATCCTGCTGTAAATAGAATAGATAGCCATGTGATAATATAATCCCTTGCTCTCATCTTTAAAACCAGGTAACTGCTCCTTTTTGGATAAGCCCTAAAGGCCCTCATCTCCATGGCCAATGACAGCTTATGGGCTTTCTTTATGGAATTTATAAGGATGGGGTTAAAAATATAGTAGTACATCCTTAATTTCCTCCCGAAAGGTATCCTTTCTATATCCACTCCCCTTAGCTGTATGGCAGTTACCGTATCCCTGAATTCATTAATAAATATCGGCAAAAACCTTATAGCAACAGAAACCATAAAAGCTATCTCATAGGGAATCTTGAGCTGTATGAGACCCTGCACGATTTCCCTATGGGTAGAAGTAGTAATAATAGTTGCAGAAACCACAATTACAGCCAGCCTTAAAATAAACTCTAAACCTTTAACCAGCCCTCCAGTAGAGAGCAAGTCAAAACCCCCTACACTTATTATAGCCCTTCCCCCGCCCCCAAACAGGCTTTGGGCTACAGTGATTATAAAAAACAGGTACCATATCTTTTTAAAAGATTTTATTACAGGAATTAAGCTGGCTCCAAGAAACAGGGATACAGCAACAGAAACAGCTAACGCAGCACCCAGCACATGAGCACTTTGTACAAAAACAGCAATGCTTGACAGGCAAAGCACTATGGTAATTTTTGTCCTTGGATCCAGGTTGTATTTATCCAACTGGCTTCCCGCCTTCAATTCTCAATATACGGCTGGCATTATCCTTAATAAAATTCCGGTCATGGCTTATTACAAGCATCCCTATCCCTTCCCCTAAAAGACTTTTTAATATACCTGAAAGCAACTTTTTTCCCTGCATATCCAGGCCAGTAGTAGGCTCATCAAGAATCAAATATTTTGGGTTGTTTACCAGAACTGATGCAATAGCCAGCCTCTTTTTCTCCCCATAGCTTAAATTAAAAGTATAACTATCCTTAAACTCCCACAGCTTAAACAGCTTAAGCATCCTATCTACTTCCAGCCCTATTAAGCCGGCATCCATTCCCTTTAGCTCCATTATGAAGGACAGCTCTTTTTTTACTACAGTATTAAAAATCTGGGTATCAGGATTCTGGAATAAGTACCCTATAATTTTTCCAACCTGGGGCAACCTCAAACTGGATACTGCCTTCTCCCCTAAAAAAACTTCTCCACTATCCGGCTTGAGTATTCCACACAATAACTTGCCAATAGTAGTTTTTCCGCTTCCATTAGGGCCAACTAAGCCGGTAAATACACCATTATCCAATCCCAGGAATACATCCCTTATAATTACCGGACTCTCCTTATATCCAAAACTTACATTATTTGCCTCTATAAAAGCCAATTTATCCCAGCTCCTTAGCTTCGAGCTCAAATATGCCGCCACCCTTAAGCTCAACAGTTGAATCTGCAATATCTAAATTTTCCCTGTCATGTTCAACTACCACTATGCCCTTTCCCCAATCCCTTAGCCTTAATATAGTTTCCTTTATCCTTGTCCGCCCCCTATAATCTATCTCAGACATAGCCTCATCTAATATCAAAATTTCAGGGTCAAGAGCCAGCACGGAAGCAATGGCTACCAGCTGTTTTTCCCCACCTGAGAGGTGTTCTGGATGCTCATACCTTTTTTTCTTCATACCTACAAGTTCAAGGCAAGATTTAATTCTTTTCCCGATCTCTTTTCTATCCAGACATAAATTTTCAGGCCCAAAAGCCACCTCATCTTCAACTGTAGGAGAAAAAAGCTGGGTATCCGGCTCCTGGAAAACAATGCCAACTTTGGTAGCGATAACAGGCAAATCCATACCTTTGACTGGTTTCCCAAAAAGCAACACCTCACCCCGGACCTCTCCCCCGTAAATATGAGGAATTATTCCACATATACAGTAGCAAAGGGTAGTCTTGCCGCTACCGCTTAAACCGGTAATAGCTAATATCCGGCCTCTTTTTACCTCAAGCCTTATCCCGTTTAAAATATATTTTCCGCTTTTAGGATATCTAAAATGTAAATCCTTTATTTCAATTGGAATTGTCATTCTTCTAAAATCACTTCAGTTACAAACTTACACCATCTCTGGCTAAACTGGTCCTCCCTTACAATTAACTGATAAGGACCACTTCCACCCTCTTCCTTGGTTCCAAGAGATTCCCCATTCATCTGGTATGCTAAATAAATGTTACTCTCCTTTAATACCTCTTCCATAGTTAAAGCCACAGTATAACCGTCTACAGCCTTAACTAAAACTGTGGAGTAGTCCCTGCTGTCTATTCCCAAGCTGCTAAATATTTTTTTTAACTCAATCCCAGTATATAGCTGCTCGCGGGGCCCAGAATTGCTGGTGTCAAGGGTTGCACTGAATTCCACCGGATGTAAGCCAGTTATATAGCCTAGCCCAATTGTTTCAATTTCCCCATCTCTATCCTTTAAAACTACTTTAGCTTCCTGTTGCATTTTCCTCTTTTCTGTAAGGTTTCCGGAATTTAGGAAGGCAGCAACGCCTATTGCCATTGCAAGTACTGCCACCAATACTATAATTATTGTATTTTTTCTATCCATTAATTCAGTAAAATATAAGGGACTACCAAATCCTCATGCCTGAATGCTCCATGGTCTCCCCCGCTATCGGTAGAATGCATGCCATGGTCCGATAAAATAATTGTTTTCCCATCCCAATTATCCAACAGTTTTTTAACATATGAGTCAACAACAGTTATGCTCTCCATGGTTTTCTCATCCAAATCACCATAGTTATGCCCGCTGTCATCTATGCTGTGGAAATGCACCATTACAAAATCATAGCCCCTCATCATATTCTCCAAAGCATATTTAAATATTTCATCATCTGTAGTCCCATTTCCATTCCTGTCTGTATTAAGGACAGGCTCTATTTCAAAATCTAAAAACTTTATGTCCCCTTCAACTACCAGGGATTCCTTACCAAGATCCATTAGCTTGCTGAATATGGAGCTGGTCATTATTTTTCTCTGCTTCCTGGAGTAAACACCATTTTCAAAAGGGGGTTTGCCGGTAATCATTGCTGCTAACCCTGAACTTGTGGTGGGCTTGTAAACACTTGAAGCCATCTCAGCAGGCTGCATGCTTCCAAGGAAAGGAGCGTAACCGTTCTCTATCGAATAAGTATACTGATGGTAGCCAAAACCATCTAAAAACAAAACCATTACTTTTTCCCCGCCTTCAATATAGTGGAGGGCATCATAATATAAATCCATAATACTTGCCGCAGGAGGATTTAACATAACTCCTGCTACATCCTGTATATAGTTGCCTCCATTATTATTTCCATAGCAGATTTTATTTTCTAAAACTTCAAATTTACCCAAGTCATTGGTAAAAAGGTAACCTCCCTGCCTGCCCATAATAATGGAGCTGGAAAAATCAGGTAAATTAGCTAAATCCCTTACCGAAAAAATATTTTTTTTCTGGTAAAGCCATGCCCTGGCCTCTTCCTTTCCTGGATTCTGGGATACCTCATCTATTAGCTCCAGACTGTTTTCAGCTACACACAACAGCTGCCCCGGAGTAGAGCTATAAATATTTTCATCTGGGCTTATTATATTAAAACCACTATCCAAACCGCTATGTTCCGAAACCACTATAATCTCCTTAAGTTCCTTTATGTTGCTGTTTTTAGGATGGGTCAAATTTACTGCCTGCCACTCCCCGTCTGCAAACAATATATAGCTATCTCCAATATCTTTTGACCCAATTCTAGAAGCTCTTCCGTCCCTGCCTACAAATACTGCCCAGTAACTACCCCTTAAGGGTCCGGCTAGCTCAATTAAATCCCCTGCTTTAGAAGCCCTGTAGTTTCTGTCCCCATATCTTATTTTACTCCCGGACTCTAGCTGATCTAAACTTTCAACAGATAGCGGATCCGATATATCGCCCTTTACAGCCAGGGTTGGAATATGCACAGTATCCTTTATTATAAAATTCATGGCAACTGCCCCCGCCATAGCTCCTGCTATGAATAAAAGGGCAAATATTAAATAAAAATATTTCTTCAATTATTTTCCGCTCTTTCCATACCTAAACCAGGGCAAATCAATTCTCTTTAATCCCCTTACAATTACATAAGCTAAAATGCCTCCCAGGCCCCCCGACAAAGCCCCGCCTGCCAAGGCCAGGACTAAAGGGATTGCCGGGAGCTTGAAAAATACAAAATTTGTAAGCACCGTTCCGCTAATATTGGCTACCATTCCCGCAAAAAAACAGGAAAATATATTGCCGGCATTCTGCCTTGACAAAAATAAAAATAAATCCACTGCAATTCCAGGGGCAAGATAAGTAAGCATGCTCATTATTCCATGGGTCCCAAATATACCAGTAGCCACAACTAATATTGCCTGAACCAATGCTATAAGGGTAGCGGTTCCGGGTTTTCCTACTAATCCTGCCCCCACTACAATCCACATCATATAAAAACCTCCTGCAATTGCTCCCCCAGGTATAAAAAAGGGTCCGGTTATTATATGGACCAGGGGAACCACCACCGGCTTCATGGCAATGCCAACAGCAGCCACCATGGCAATGATTACAAGTTCAAATAAAGAAAATTTTTTTAGATATTTTCTTGCTATTCCTTCTCCCATTTATTACTCTATTGCCCTTATTTTTGCTACATTTTTAATCCAGGAGCTGCCAGGCATAGTTTTTACTACTAGCCTTGGTAGTCCCTCTTCTTCGGTAAGCTTTTTGCCATCTTCCACCAACCCTAATATAGTTCCGCTATCGTTAATGGTCTCAGCACTAAATTCCTTTAAATAACCGTCAGAAGCCTCCACTTCAACTATGTTGTAATCTCCAATTCCTGCTTCTTCTAGTAAATCTGCAACCCTTATGCCTTCCCATTTTTGGGCAATCTTGCTGCCATCCTTTTTCTCCAGGACTGCTTCAATTTCAACTATTTCTATATCCCCAATCTCGCTGCTGTCAATTTCAGTGGCCAGACCGTCACTTTCTATAACTTCCACTGCCCATTCCTGAGAAGTGTCATTTTGACCGCTGTTGCATCCAGTAAACACAAGCAATGCCAGTACAGCTACCAGCATAATTGCTGCAAATTTACGCATTTTCTTTCCTCCTAATCAGTCTCGGTTAATAATAAGTTTTTAAGAATTTTCCCTTCTCCTCCGGAGAGAGATAACTCCAGTTCTTTATCCTGGTTAAAATAAATTAAGGCCTGGCCAATATCTTCAGCCTGTATATTTAATTTAAAGCCATCTGATGCAGTAAAGGAATAACTGTCAGCTTCGCCTAGCCCCACTTCTTTAAAAACATCCCCCATGGCTATGCCTTCTTTTCTACCTACCTTAGATTTTTTAAAATATTCCAAACCTTCCTGGCAGGAGAAATAAGTTGTCCTTTCATACCTGAACCATAATATGTTCTTAACCCACATGCCCCTGGGAAGACTATCAGAAAGAAAAGCAGGAGAACCACTCCCATCAATTTTAATAGCCCCGCTGTTAAAAATCCCTTCCTCTTCGCTTTTTTCCAAGCCGTCCGAACTCTTTATGGCTACATTTTCAGATAAGTCCCGGAAATTAAAATCACACAGGAGGTCATCAACTTTTACAGCCTCGTCAGCATGGCCATAATATTCATATTCAAAAGCCGGTACATTTTTAACCAGGGTATCAATAAAGATTATCCTGTCTGGTATAAGTGAAACTTCTTGTTGATTAAGACCTACCTTTACCAAATTCTTTACCCAGTACATGGTTCTCTGGTTGGTAACTACCGACCTTAAAGGCTTTTCCCATTCTTTGAGGGGTTTTCCATCCATCCCGTAGGCAAGTATAATTTTTTCTGATTCAAGCACTTCCCCGGGAATCTCAACGCTATAACCATCACCGGCATAAAACCTTAAACTAGCCACATCTTTCATACCCTTTTCAAAATAACTACCTATTATGTCCTCCAACAAAACTCCTTTTACTTTCCTTCTCTCTTTTTCGTCATCGGAATTAATTGAATCAACTTCTAAATTAACTTCATCAAACTTTTTAATTTCTCCCAAGCTTAATTCAATCTCTTCTCCAAATCCTGAAATTGTTAATTTTTCTCCAGATTTAATTTCATCAGAAGAACATCCGCTTAAAATCCATAAGACAACAAAAAACAGAATTAATAATATGGCCAATCCTTTTTTTGAAAACAAAACTTTCCCTTTCCGCTAAAACAAAAAACCCTTTCCAATCCGTGGAAAGGGTTATAGATAGAAAAAAAGGGGCATTTTAAAAATGCCCCAAAATCTACTCCTTTCCACAATGGGAGGCATAACCGTTACCAGTTATACCCTACCGGCCAGCATTCCATAGGAAAAGCCTATTAGGAATTGCAGGCTCGGAGCATTTCTTATATATTATTTTCCTAAAATATTAACACATATGGTTTCCAGAATAAAGGAAATAATCCAACCTATAATTAAATTGCCCAGATCCGGTATGCAACAGGCAAAGTTTTTACTTTATCCTTCTACTTCTCCAGAGCATCAGGAAAAGCAGCACGGCAAAAAACACAATAAATATTATTAAAGAATAAAGGTAAAACATGGGATTATTGGCACTAAAACCACTTACGGCCAGGCCAAGAATAAACATAAGCGGCACGCCAAGGGGCAGCGCAACAGCACTTCCAAATACTAAATTCTCTGCTGCATTTGACCTGGAATTAGGATCCACTTCTCTGAGCAAAGCCACACCGGTAGTTATAGTTCCTGTCCACATGCCATACAGGGAAACTATATGCTCAATAATATGCCTGTTAAATATTCTTCTGCTAAGAAAAAAAGCATAAAACAGGGTAAACATGCCCCCTACTCCGGTTATTAGTAAAATTGGTATCCAGTTTTCCCTGAAAGTTACTATAGAAATAGCAGATATGGCCGCAACTATCATATAATCAAAAGAGCCCGCAGAAATCCTCTGCAGTATATAATTGTCAGGATAATTTATGTGGAGCCAACCTTTCTTTTTCAGAAAATTAAGGAATACCCTTGCCATTACTGCCACCATAGTGGCTATTACAAAATGGAAGCCCCATAGAAGATCAGAAACTGTGGCCCCGTAATTTCCTAGAGGAGCCAGTGCCAATGAAACTCCCTTAAGGATAAAATAGGTAATAAGGTAAACTATTCCTATCATCACCAGTTGTACTGTAAGACTGTCAATAAACAATTTTTTGGGTATGCTTTCGGTATGCTCTTCCTCTATATCCTTCCGCCTTAAGGGAAATAATCTCAGCTTCTCCCTTCTTGCCAGTCCCAGCTTCTTTTTTTTCCTTACCACAAAATTAAGCAGGGGAATGCCAAAAATTATAGCCCACAAAAATCCAATAGTAGCAACTGAAAGGCCGATATTGCCCCCGTTTATAAAGCCAAGCTCTTCCCAGCTCCTTCCAATAGCATAAGCCTGGCCTGGCCCCTGGGCAAAGCCCAAAGGCAAAAGCAGCCCGAAAGGGGGAAACAGGTTCGGGAAAATAGTATAAGCTAAAACCAGCGATATAGAAAACCCAATAATTCCCTGGGCAAGATAGGTACTGACAATGGCAAGACCGGTGTTTACATTATCCATCCTCCCGCCCTGTATTTTTGGCCTTTCCTTTAATGCCAGCGATATAAAGCCTATGGCCATAAGATGGTATATAATGGTACCAAGCCGGTCAGAATCCATTTCAATCAGATTTAAAACTTCAGGGCCCAGCATTAAGCCAATAAACCCGCCTATTATGGCAGTAGGTATAAAATATCTCTTGAAAAAATTAAATTGAGTTTTAAGGATGATGGCTATAATGAAAAAAAGAGACAAAAAAAGAAAGTCGGTAACAGCGGCCCATAAGTTCTCCATTAATTTTCCTTAATATATTAGATTATAAAATGTTTTTTAATTAGACGGTCTGGCAAAAATATTTGTTTCAACACTTTATAAGTTTTTCACTAATAATTTTTACTTTATTTTGTTATAATCTTAAAACTTAAAATTAAAAAAGCAACCATATGATAGATAGTATTTATTTTAAGATTTTTTACGTGCTGGCAAGCTACCTGCTAGGTTCTGTACTTTTTGCTTACATAATGGCTAAAATTTTTGGCAGGGGCAAAAATCTTTCAGAAATTGACAGGCCAGGGACAGCTGGAGCAGGGCGTCAATATGGCTACAAGGCCAGCATACCTACCTTTATCTTTGATGTAGGAAAAGGGGTTGCAGTTCCCCTGGTAGCACATCTTATAGGCCTTGACCGTTTTACAATGGTTGTTGCTACTATTGCAGTCCTGGTAGGCCATAATTGGCCTATCTTTTTTAAATTTAAAGGTGGAGGCGGCATTGCCACTACCATTGGCATAGCTGCCTACCTTATTCCAGTCATATTCCTGATCTCCTTCGGGATTTCCCTTGCAGTAGGTTTTACTTATAAATACACCCTCCATAAAAAGAAACATCAGGTAAATCCTAACGTGGTTGGAGGTGCCCTGGGCACATTTCTATTGCCCGTTCTCTGCTTTGCCTTCAGTAAGCCCAACTACCTTATAATTTTATTCTTCTGCTTATTTTTAATAATTTTTACCAAAGGCTTAATACTCCACTTTATGTATAGAAATAATCCTACTGCCAATTAATAAATCCCATATAATAAATGCTTTCCCAATTTAGGGTTTAAAATAAAAGAAGTTTTTGTATAATAAATGAAATAATTTTTGTGGGAAATTTATATGGGCTCTACAGAAATATTTAATCTTTTAGCCATTTACGGCTACCCTATAATATTTTTGCTTGTAATTATAGAGGGGCCCCTGGTAACTATAACTTCAGGTTTTTTTGCTTCTTCCGGATACCTGAATGTTCTCCTGTTATATCCATTAATAGTATTTGCAGATTTATCCGCCGATGTAATGTGGTATCTGGTGGGCTACTTCGGAAAAGAAAAGGTCGTAAACAGGTGGGGCCATTTTATTGGTTTAAACAAAGAAAGACTAAAAAAAATAGAAAATCTGAAATACAAATTCAAAAATCATCAGGGGAAAATACTGTTTTCTGCTAAAATTACTCATGCCATTGGCTTTCCTATGCTAATAGCCTCAGGGGTGGTTAAAATAAATTTTAGAAAATTTATTTGGTATAATTTCCTGGCTACCCTGCCTAAAAGCCTGATTCTTTTAGCCCTGGGGTACTATTTTGGAGAAGCAAGACAAACTATAAGCAGGTATCTTGGATATAGCACCATAATCGGCATAATTATCTTCATTTTGGCCATAACCATTTATTTACTATCCCAGAAATATATAAAAAAATTTTTCAAAAATTTCGAAGGATAAAATATTTAAGGCTGCTATTTTGAAATAAATAAATTATTTGAAGAAAATTTTCCATCAGTGGTAAGGTTTACTCCCAGCCTGTTAAGACCTACTTCGTCACCGGGAGTAGGCATGTGGGTCATATGCATCTCACAATCCCTTAAATCCAGTATTTTCTCCATAGCAAGTTCTGCAGTGGGGTTAGTGGTAGCACTAATAGAGAGAGCAATTAATGTTTCCTCTAAATCCAGGCTTTCAGACTCTGAGTTAAAAACACCTTTTTTTAGCTTTGCTATCTGCCCTATCACCTGGGGGGATAGCAAGTGTATCCTATCAGGAATATTTGCCAAAATTTTAGCCGCATTAAGCACCAAGCTTGAAGCAGCATGTAAAAGCTTTGAATTCTTCCCAGTTACAATTCTCCCGTCAGTAAGTTCTATTGCTGCACCACAAAAAATTCCCTTATTGCCCTTGCCTTTAGCTTCTGCCTCTCTAGCGCTTTCCCTTGCCACTTCTACTACCTTCCTGTCAATTACCTTTACCTCCAATTCCTCCATAAGCCGTAATACCTTTTCTATGGTTTCTTTCTTCTCTATCCCCATAACATATTCAGAGTTATACCTAAAATACCTGCGGATCAACTCCTGTTTAGCTGCTTCCTGGCAGACTTTATCATCAATTATCCCAAAAAAAGCACAATTTACTCCCATGTCAGTGGGGGAATTATATAATGGCATGCTTGTTTTGCTACTGCTGGTAATCCTGCTAATTATGCGCTTCAATATAGGGAAGCTTTCTACATCCCTATTATAGTTTACCGCAACCTCGTTATATTCATTAAGATGAAAAGGGTCGACCAAATTAAAATCCTGTATATCAGCAGTAGCAGCCTCATAAGCAATATTTACCGGGTGCTTTAAAGGCAGGTTCCATATGGGAAAAGTCTCAAACTTCGCATAACCTGAATTAATTCTCCTCTGGTGATCATGATAAAGTTGTGAAAGGCAGGTTGAAAGCTTGCCGCTATTAGGGCCCGGCGCAGTTATAACTACAATTGGCTTTCTGGAATCAATATAGTCATTCCTCCCGAAACCATCACTACTGCAAACCTTTTCAATATCTGAAGGGTAACCATCTATAGGATAATGCAGGTAAACTTTTACTCCCCTGCGCTCAAGCTTGTTCTTAAAAACAGTAGGAGAATGCTGCCCGGCAAACCTGGTTATAACTACCCCCAATATATCCAAGCCCCAGCTCCGGAGGTCATCAATAAGCTTCAGGGTTGCAGTATCATAAGTTATGCCAAAATCACCCCTCACCCTTCCTTTTTCAATATCTTCGGCATAAATGCATAGCAATATATCAATTTTTTCTTTCATGGATTGGAGTAAACGGATTTTAGCATTAGGGTCAAAGCCAGGAAGGACTCTTGCAGCATGGTAATCAAAGCAAAGCTTTCCTCCGAATTCCAGGTAAAGCTTGTCGCCAAATTTTTCCACCCTGTTAAGTATGGCCTTTGTTTGCTCTTTGATATATTTTTGGCTGTCAAAACCTGTTTTCTTCATTTACTCATGCAGTTTTTTGAATGATTTCCGGAAAAATTTTATTTTCATAAATCCAGCATACTTTGATTATAGCATGGATAATTACATGGTCTATAAAATACCATATAATATATTTGCCTGTAAACAAAATTCTACATTTAGTTTGTCTTTTAAAGCAATATGCTAAGCTTTCTTCTACAATTTACCTGCTAGTCTTTGCAAGGATAGTAACTTACTCTGCCTACTTTGTATTTCCCTTTCTCTCATTATATTTGATAACCCAGCTTAATTACAGCGAAGATATTGCCGGCTATTTCATAACTGCGGTCTCAATACTAAGCGGTCCTGGGCTACTTATAGGAGGAAAACTAGCAGATAAAATCGGCAGAAAGAAAGTAATTATCTATTTTGGTTTGAGCGCACTTATTTTGAGGGAAACATATACCTTTATTACTTTTATACAAGCTATATAGTAAAGGAATATTTTTCAAGAATTTTTATATTTAAAATTATTACCGGTAATTCATAACTGGTTTAATGTCATTACAATTTATTATAAAATAAGGTTTTAAAATTATAACAAGGATCGGATATGAATAAACAGGAGATAGAAAAGTACTCATCGGCAGCTACATTATCAGATATGGAAATCTTTATCTTCCCAGAACTTTTATACAGCCTAGTTCTGGCTAATATAATGTCACCAACAATCTGGCAATGGAAAGAAAAAGACTGGTTTAAGAATATCAATAGAAAGACCCCCTACAGAAGGACGCTAAGGCTAAAGCAATTTATTATGGATAATTTTGACTTTAATCTGGATCTTGAGACATGGGGCCTTACCACAAAAGAAAAAGAGATTGCCAGGTTTAGCCCCTTTATGGATGAAGAGGTAATAAGCAGGAGCAATGCGCTTTTTGGCTATGAAGGAGACAAATATTATTTTGACATGGACATCAGAAAGCATTTTGGAATCGATAAATACAACTCTAATGTTATACCTTACTGGAAAACAGAAACAGTAGAAGCAATGGAGGCTTTTAAATATAAAGAAGGTTATGAAAAAAGTGCCGGTGAATGCGTATCCATATCAACCCTTTATGCTGCAGCTTTATTTATCATATGTGATATACCGCTGGATAACATCTTCCTTATGGCCACTCCGCTCCACTCACAGAATTTTATTTATGTTAGAGATGGAATCATCACTAATAACAGGAGAGTGGTAACCAAAAATATGTGGTTTAACGGCAGCGAACTTTCAGCAAAAGCTCAAAGGGCCATGAGGAATGAACAAATCACAATTGTCTCTCACAACACAGGTTTTATCCATACAGTATATCCCAATGCAACAATTAACCTAAAGGAATATAAAAGGTTTGAAAAGAAGCTCAGGAAATTTCTGGTTACTGATATTGATTTCGATATTTTATGCAACTTTTTAAGACAGGAAAGGTATCTCCAAAAATGCTTCCAGATAAAAGACTACTATCACGGCAAGGAAAGATACATAGCTGCTGAAAAGGTATATGCTTATGAGCATACTAGCCCCTACAGGGTTAATGAAAATGTTCTGGATAAACTCTTGGCAGATATAGATGAATATGAATTTTATTCTGAACCCCTAGACGGCAGGATATGTCTTAATAAATTTGTGGATTATTTTAAAAACAATAATATTGGTTTTCATGATAAAAGCAGTATAGACAAGTTAATGAAAGAACTGGATTGCGAACATGAGAGGAAAAAAGAGATACTGGTTGGCCTTTATGAATTCTGCAATATAGAACCCAAACTTCCTGAAAATAAAAAAGATTTCATAGAAACAGAACCGGTAAATATAACAAATGATATGGGCAGGGATAAAATAATTTCATACCTTGAATCTATAAGAGAAAAAAACATAGTTGCAGACCTGTCTTTTTATGCTTACCGGGATTTTTCTAAAACAAACTGGGAGCCTTTTATAAAGGCAGCTATCGAAAGAAATCCTGTATCAATCTCCGCTTGTAAAAACTATGAAAACAATGAAGTTATCCGTAAACTGGAAAAAATGCCAAACCGGTCCATATACCCGGGGCCAAGGCTTGCCCAACCCGATGAAGTATGGAATTATCAGATGGGAGATGGGGTAGAAAAAGCAATATTGCTGGCCAATGTTTTAAAAAACAGAAACAGGGGTATAAATATAAGTATTAGTAAAGAGAAGGTAACCATTTCTTTAGAAGATGCTACCATTGCCTGGGCTTCCCGCAAAGGTCTTAAAGGAGACATCAATTTTGATAGTTTCTAAACTTTATTTCGTTCCTTAGAGATGTAGGTATTAAAAGAGCATAAAATTTTGGAAGGAAATTATAATTTTTGGCTCAAGATCTATTATTACCTTTCTGGCAACAACAAAATCATCAAGATTTTTTGTTTATAATATTACTGGATTCACCGGCTGGAAACATGTAAGGCACTGAGATTAATCCCTGCTACTGCTGAAAATATGAATAATTCCAATAGCTATATAGCTGATCTGTCTAGCTGCTTCTTATTAGCCAGTTTACCGTAAATATTTTCAAACTTATCCAAAGTATTTTTAAAGTCGTGCTTCCTTATAAGCTGGAGGCTGTTTTTTGACATCTTTACCCTCAGTTTTTTATCTCTGGCTAATTTTAATGTCTTCCCTGAAGCATCCTCTACATCACCCGGGTTAAACAATAAACCATTTGTGCCGTGCAATACAAGCTCCGGGATAGCCATAGCCCTGGCAGCAATTACGGGCAATCCACTAGCCATAGCCTCCATTATAGAAAGCCCCTGCAATTCAACTTCGCTGCCCGAAAGGTAAATATCGCTAGCCTTATACAGGCCAACTAAATCCCCTTCATTCAGTTGCCCAGTAAAAATTACCTCATGGCCTATGCCTAAATTTTCCGCCAAGCCCCTTAAAATCTTTTTCTGTCCACCGTTTCCGGCAATCAAGAACTGGAAATCTGTATAGCCCCTTATCCTAGCTAGAGCTTTTATCAATATATCTACTCTTTTTTCTTTTTCTAGCCGGCTTACTGTGACAAAAACCGGGCAATCTCTTCTAATGCTAAACCTTTTCCTAATTTCACCAGTGCCTGCTTTAATCTTGAAGTTACCTAAATCTAACCCATTTGATATTACTAAAATAGGTTTTTCTATTCCTATATGTTCAATTATTTTAGCTGCAGTATTGGAAGGCACAGTAACCATATCTATTCCATTAAATACCTTAAGGAAAGAATCCCAAAATTTTTGTTCCAGTATCCGGTAAAACATATTATCTTTGCTCATATTTGAATGATGCAATATATTGTCAGGGTGAAAGTGATTGGTCCCCACCACCTTTACATCCCTCTTTTTAGCTTCAATATTAGCGGCAGTGGATACAAAGAAGTGGTCTGCAATATGTAAAATATCAGGCCTAAAATCATCAAATATTCTGCCCATTGAAGCCCTGGCAAATGGAGAAAAATGGTAATCTTTCCTAATAAATACCGGAAGTGAACCCAACCTGTAAACAGTTACTTCATTTTCTATAGTCATTTTGGGTTCAATACTAGTTCCAGAGCATGCCACCCCAACATTATAGCCTCTTTTAGCCAGGCCTTCTGCTATCCTCTTGGTTGCTATCCCCGAGCCATTAATTTCTGGAGGATATACCTCAATTGTAAAAAGTATCTTTAAATTATTACCCATAATACCAAACCTTTGTTATGCTTTCCCATATTTTGCAAAAAAAATTTGCCAATTACAGCTAGGCCTTCAACTCCTATTACTTTTTTACATTAACATTCTATAATAAATTAATTATATTCAAAAATACATGGAAATTAATTACCCTTATAAATCATTTTTCGCCGGCGGGAGCATTTGAGATTACCCAACCATAGCAAGACCAGGTAAAAATTTTGGCAGTATCTCAAGACAAAAGCAGTCATTTGTTTGCGGGTCTTTTTGGCTAATCCCTATAGCCAGGGAAATAATCTTTTACAATCTTTTCTTTATTTACGCCTAGTTTTTCTAATTCAGATTCAACTGACTTGACCATCTTTATAGGGCCTGATATATAGAATGTCCTCTCCCCAATGTCTCCTACATTACCCTTTATAACCTTTGCGTCTATTAGCTTGGGATATATTATAAAATGGACTTTAAGCCCTTCATGCCTGCTTTCTAAATTTTCAAGCAAACCCTTAAAAGCAATGTTTTCCTCATCGCTGTTTGCATACAGCAGGATTATGTCCCCTAATTTGTCTTTCCGGGATAAATCAAGAAGGATAGACCGGTAGGGGGTAATTCCAATCCCACCGGCAATAAACACATATTTTTTATTATAATCATTGACTGTAAAACTACCGTTAATATTATAAGCAGATACTTTATCTCCTTGCTTAAGGCTTAACAGCGCTTTCTTGAATGAACTGCCATTATCAAAGTCAAACTTGGATGTAAGCATAATATCTTTCTCATGGGGAGCAGAAGCAATTGTAAAATGCCTTTCATCCCCCCTGTTATCTACATTTTTGTGAGGTATTTTGTAATATATGAACTGCCCGGCTTTCCAGGTTACAGGCGTGGAAGGTTTAAATATAAAGCTATAAACGTCCCTGGTTTCCTTAATTTTTTTCAATAATTTAGCATCCATATATTTAACTTATAACTATCTGCATTGGAATGCAAAGTGTTAGGAATTTAGAAGAATGATTTAAGCCATCTCTTTTTGGGGTTGCAGACAATATTTATTTAAAATCTTTACTTCCCTAAAAAGAAAACCGGCAGTAACGGCAAAAGACAATATATCCGTAACTGGCCAGGATATCCAAACGCCTAGCAAGCCATAAAATAAAGGAAGGATGAAAATTGCAGGCACGAAAAACAAGAGCTCCCTGGATAAAGTAATAAACAATGCAGGAGCAGCCTTCCCTATGGCCTGAAAAAATGTACCCCCCAGTATGGGAAAGCTCCACAAAGGAGCCAGCATTGCTATAAGCCTTAGAGGCATAACCCCGTCTTTTACCAGGCTCTGGTCATTAGTAAAAATATTAATTAAGACCCCGGGAAACAAGACCATGAAAATAAAGCCAATTGCCGATATGGCAGAAGTCCATATAAAAGCCTCTTTTAGGACATTCTTAACCCTCAAGTAAAGCTTTGCCCCGTAGTTAAAGCCAACAATAGGGGCAAAACCATGGCTAATGCCGAGAATAGGCATAAATATCAGATCAATGATCCTAATTCCTATACCGGTTATGGCAATATAGCCATCGCCCCCATATTTTGTTACCATCCTTATAAACAACAAAAACATAATGCTTCCTATTATTTCCATTAAAAAAGAAGGAGTCCCTACAGTAAGCATTTCCCTTACTACATCCTTCCTTATTTTAAAAATAGGTAATTTAGGTTTAAATACGCTATTGCTGAATATAAAGAACAAAAGAATATAAGCAGTACCCGTAACCTGGCTTATAACCGTGGCAATCGCTACTCCCCTTACCCCCATGCCAAACACAAAAATGAATATAGGATCGAGAATCATATTAAGGCAAGCCCCAATTATCATTGCATACATAGCTGCCCTGGGTTTGCCTTCAGCCCTTATTATATTATTCCCGTTTACCGTAAAGGTATAGAATATAAAGCCAAATAACATTACTGAGAGATACTCTTTTGCATAAACTAATACCTCCCCTGAGGCTCCCAGGAAGGATAATACATGGTCCATAAAAAAGTAGAAAAATGCTATAACAATAATATCTAGCAATATATTAATTACCATTGCATTTCCCCCAGCAATAGAAGCCCTGCTAACCTCTCCCCTGCCCAGGGACCTGGATACTATGGAAGCAGCTCCTACCCCTGTAAGAAGCCCTATAGCTATCATGAAAATTAATATGGGAAGGACAATAGTAAGGCCGGCTATGGCATCCGGGCCCACTGCATTTCCTACAAATATGGTGTCCACAAAATTATATAAAGCTATAAGTACCATGCCAATTATAGAAGGCATGGAAAATTTCCATAAAAGAGGTCTTAGGTCTTCATTAAGTATTTGTCTTTTCTGCTCTTCCAATATTAATGCCTTAGAATTTTTAAAAGATAAATTAGCTTACATTAAAAAACCAGCATATGCAACTTTTCTAATATTTTTTTAATAAATAATACTAATTTTAGCAATAGAAGCTAA
>JBNJCV010000019.1:0-27174 GCA_051744245.1 Actinomycetota bacterium
TAATTACAATTATTTAGTGCCAATAAATTTAGTTTCTCGTATTGATTTAATTTAGATATGTAGGCATTTATTAATCTATTCATTACTTTATGGACATATTCTGGTTTAACTAGTAAATCTTCCAAGGCCTCTTGTATCCCATACCATCTTATTAACTCATCCCAAGGAGCAAAAATAAAGCCGGGTACACCTTTTTTCCCTATATCTAAGATACCATCAAAAAGTTCAGACATGCTTGTATACATGTCACCTGTACTTTTATAATCAATTGTAACTTGTGGAACCTTTATTTTAAAAATATCTTGTTCATTTTTTAATTGAGGATTAAATTCTCTAGAATATATACCACCCTCTTCATTTGTTCTCCTAATTTTTACAGCTTCACTTATTCCAAATTCTGTATCTGTAAATACTATATAGCATGGAAATTTTTTTAAACCACATTCTCAATCTTTTTTACGAACTTAAGAAAAGAAGGTTTTTAAGATGAGAACGATAAGGCCTCTTGGCTTTGTTTTTTTTAGTAGTTATAGCAATTGCTATTTTGGAAAAACTAATAGTTATATTTGTTACAAATTCCTAAAACTATCAGCTTATGTATTTATCAGTGTTTTTAACCAATGGTAATAAATTTTGGTCAATTGATTTTTCTTCTTTACTAACTTCTTTTGTAAATAAAAACCAGTTTTCTAAATGCTCTGCTTTATCTCCTGGAGAGACTAGTTTATACTCCCCTAGTGTTTCTATTTCAAGAATATCAGAGTCTGTATATATCTCTGTATTTACGCCGAAGTCTGCATATTCTGCAAAAGGGTTATACTTATATCTTTTTATAAAAATCTGGTCCCCCAAACTATAGGCAACCCACCCCAAAGTATTTAACATCCCTATCTTTTGTTTAATTTTGACATTTGGGTCTTGGCTTAATTGTATATATTTTGAACCCCAGGTCCACCGGTCGTCTGCCATATCTGTATACCCCCATAAAGCTAGAGGTCTAACAGGAGTAAGCCTTTCATTCCAGCTCTGGTAAGGCTCCTGTGGTATTATTGCTCTCCCCTTTAGGTTCATTACAGTTATAGCCCAGGGAGCAAATTTTATGCCCCAAAGGTTATTATTTATAATCCTATGTAAAACTCTAACCTGGTTGTCATCTGGATTTAAAGTTATTTCTATTTGCTTTTGTAAGCCTGTGTATTCTTCAGTATCCTGGGTTAATATTAAAGTATCATCCTTTACTTCATATTTTACTCTGCTGTTATCTGGATTATAGGAACGTGGCATAGCTTCAGGGGCATGCCAAAGCCTGTGCCCACCATAGCTTCGCCATTCCTTTCCTCCAATTTTTCCCTGCTCGCTCCCAATTTCACCTAGTAAATTTTGTTCCCCAACATAACCAAAACGGACTACTCTCGGTCCTATATCCGTAGTTATAATTAATTCCACCTTACCATTAGTCATTCTAATGCAATTAGTCCAACCTCCGAAACTATATCTCTGTTGTATTTCCATGAATTTCCCCTTAATTTTTAAAGATAATTATTTATAATACCACGAAATTATTGCTCATAGTAGCCATTATTTTAAGTTGTAAATTTGGATAAAATAATTTATTATTAACCACTAAGCAATAATTTTTTATATCTTATGCTAGCAATTGCTACAAAACATTAGCTCTTTATGGAAGAGAAAATTAAAAAAGAAGACTTGATAACTGTTTCCATTAATGACCAGGAAATTAATGGTAAGCCAGGCCAAACCATTCTAGAATTAGCCTTAGAAAATAATATATTCATTCCCCACCTTTGTTTTGATCCCCGTATTAAAGCCCAAGGAGCCTGCCGGCTGTGCCTGGTGGAAGTAGAAGGGCTAAAAGAGGCAGTTCCTTCTTGCATTACTAAAATATCTCCGGGAATGGAAATTAAAACCAATACCAAGCATATAAAAGAAATTGTTAAGCTCAACTTAGAGCTTATATTATCTGACCACCCTCTTGACTGCTTGACCTGTGAATCATGTGGCAATTGTACCTTGCAGGATCTTGCTTACCTTTATGACGTTGACCAGAGGAAATTTATTGGCAGCATCCATACAAAAAAAGTTTTTCAGGACAACCCTTTTGTCTTAAGGGACAATGAAAAATGCATACTTTGCGGAAGATGTGTAAGAATTTGTGATAACTTAATAGGAGCCAATGCCATTGGGTATGCCGGCAGGGGCTTTGAATGCGAGATAATACCTGCATTCGAACAAAGCCTAAAAGATACAGAATGTGTATTCTGCGGTAATTGCATCTCTACCTGTCCGGTAGGAGCCCTGCAGCCAAAGCAATATCTCAGGAAAGCCAGATACTGGGAAACAAAAAAAGTTCAAACTACCTGTCCCTATTGTGGTGTCGGCTGCCAGATAGACCTTCACATAAAGGATAACAAGATTGTTAATGTTACCTCGGATATTGGTGAGAATATAAATAAGGGTAGCTTATGCGTTAAAGGCAAATTTGGCCTTGATTTCGTTAGCAGCGACAAAAGACTTACCTCGCCCCTACAAAAAAGAGGCAGCAATTTTGAAAATATTTCCTGGGAAGATGCTTTGGATTCTATAGCCTCCCAGCTGAAGAGCATTATTCAAAAACATGGCCCCGATTCAATTGGCATATTGAGTTCAGCAAAATGCACCAATGAAGAAAACTTTCTGCTCTCTAAATTTGCCAGAGCGGCGATAGGAACAAATAATATTGACCACTGTGCCAGATTGTGCCATGCCTCTACTATTACCGGTCTTATTCCCACTTTTGGCAGTGGCGCAATGACTAATTCCTTTGAAGATATTAAGGATGCTAAAGCAGCTATAGTTATTGGATCCAATACAACTGAAGCGCATCCGGTAATAAGCTATGAGCTGATAAACCAAGCAGTGGAAGGCAATTTGAAACTAATAGTTATAGACCCTAGAAAAATTCCCCTCACCAAATATGCCCATATACACCTCCAGCAAAGGCCGGGAACTGATATTGCAGTGCTAATGGGGTTAATGAACATAATTTATGAAAATAACCTGCATGATAGGGAGTACATAGAAAAAAAGACAGAAAACTTCGGTAATTTAGCAGAAAGTTTTAAGGACTATACCCCAGAAAAAGTAGAAGAGCTTTCCGGCGTAGACAAAGATGACCTAATAGAGGCAGCCAAAGTTTACGGCTCTGCCAAAAGCGCTTCTATCTACTATTCAATGGGCATAACCCAGCATACCTGCGGCACTGAAAATGTAATATCTATCGCCAACCTATCCATGATGACAGGGAATATTGGCAAGCGCGGCGGAGGGGTGAATCCACTAAGAGGACAAAATAATGTGCAAGGCGCTTGCGACCTTGGCGCACTTCCCAATGTTTATAGCGGATACCAGTACGTTGAAGATGAAAATATCAGACATAAGTTCGAATCTGTTTGGGGTAAAAAACTTCCCCCTAAAAAAGGGCTAACTGTTACTGAAATGATAGATGAGGCAAAGGCTGGTAATATAAAAGCCTTATACATAATGGGGGAAAATCCCATGCTAAGCGACCCAGATATTTTACATGTGGCAGAAGCCCTGGAAAACCTTGAGCTTCTAGTGGTGCAAGACATATTTATCACAGAAACAGGAGAATTTGCAGATTTTATTTTACCGAGCACATGTTTTGCTGAAAAAAATGGTACCTTCACAAATACGGACCGGAGGATCCAAAGAGTAAATAAAGCCCTAGATCCACCTGGCAAAACTCTGGAAGACTGGAAAATAATATGTATGCTCTCTGAAAAATTAGGCTATAGCATGGAATACGAATCGGCTTCTGAAATTATGGATGAAATCGCAAAGCTTACCCCCATATATTCTGGAATAAATTTCAGCAGGCTTGATGATTGCCCCCTTCAGTGGCCATGTACTGGTGAGGACCATCCTGGAACTGATATCCTACACGCTAAAAACTTCTCACGGGGCAAGGGAAGGTTTATGCCGGTAGAATTCAGCCTACCTGCTGAAAATCCTGATAACAAATTTCCTTACATCCTGACTACGGGTAGAATTCTATATCATTTTCATACCAGGACAATGAGCGGGAAATCTGATTTCCTTAATTTAATCGCCCCCATGGCCCTAGCTCATATAAATGAAATTGACGCCAAAAAATTAAATATCAAAGATGGGGATAGAGTAAAGCTTGAAACCAGGAGAGGAGAAATAGAAGCAGTTTCCAAAGTTGATTCAAGCATAAAAGAAGGAGTAGTATTTATTCCTTTCCATTTCGCTGACTCTCCAGCAAACAAGCTTACAAATCCTGCTCTTGATCCAAAAGCAAAAATACCTGAATATAAGGCTTGCGCAGTAAAAATTTCTAAGGTATAAATAAATACTGGTAAAATTACCTTTATTAAATTGCATTTTATCCTATTAAGTTTTATATTTCTTAAAAAATCATGTGCTAAAAAGCTGCATGAAGCCGCTTTAAAAACAAATAGAACCAGTAAATTTTGGCGGCAAGGCTTGGAGGTTTGTTTGGTTGACAACCTAAAATCTTACCAGGATAATAGATTAATACAATTAATTAAATTTTTATTCTTATCCTTTTGAATATATATTTTTTAACTTTTTTATGGGATACTTATATTATGCAAAAGGGGTGAGTATATGAAGCTATTAGTTTTTGACAAAAAAGAGAAAACAGTTCTTCAGGATTTAAAACTCTCACAAATTACCCCTTATATCAACAACCACCAGTACATGATCTGGATAGACATTGAGGACCCCAGCCGGGAAAACATGCAGTTTCTGCTGGACTATTTTAAATTCCATCCCCTGGATATTGAAGACTGCCTTTCAGTAATAGAAAGGCCTAAGCTGGATGAATATGATGAATATATGTTTCTAGTTATGCATATACCTTTTTTTATAAAGCAAACCAGGAAGCTAGTCCCTTTTACTGTAAATATATTTATAGGAAAGAATTTTTTGGTAACTGTCCACCAGGGAGTGTGCAAACCTATACAAAATACCTGGAATAATATAACCGAAAACCAGTCCAGGGTTGCTGCGGGCTCAGGCTACCTTCTCCACAGAATTATAGATTCACTTATTGATTATAGCTTTCCTATCCTTAATAAAATTTATAGGAATATCCAAAATGTGGAAGATGAAATATTTAAAAAAGCCAGTAATAAAAATGTAAGGGATATTTTAAGAATTAGGACAAATATTTTAACCTTTAGAAATATTGTTTTCCCCCAACGTAAAATCTTAAAGACCTTTGAGATTAAGGATATGGAATTCTTAATAGGCGAGCTTGAGGTATACTTTAGCGACCTGGTAGACCACATAGAAAAAATTTGGGATACTCTTGGAAATTACAAGGAATTAATAGAGGGCATCCATGAAGCACACCAGTCCCTTCTTTCCAACAAGATCAATGACATCATGAGGATTCTGACTATTTTTTCAGTAATTGTCCTGCCCCTTACCTTTATAACCGGAATCTACGGAATGAACATTGGCCTTCCCATTTCAGGATATCCTTATGCATTCGTAATTATCATGGTATTCATGTTCTTTATTGCCATCGGCATGCTTACATACTTTAAATACAAAGACTGGCTCTAAGCTAGGCCTTTACTTTAAGGGCATCCTTGTATGAGACACTAAAACTGTAGCTACTAAATTCAGGCAGGTATTCATCTAGCATAAGCTTTAAACTAAATTTTTCCCTGCCCAGGGAAGACAGTTCTTTCCTTGGGATATAGCATTGTTTAATAAAAGCCACTTTTCCAAATTTGTCATAGAAAGTACACAGTAAAATAATATCTTCTATTCTGTTCTGGCTTAGATTGACCAATTCCCCTTCTATAATTAAGAAATTATCCTCATAATAATATTTCTCTTCTCTTACCACCGGATTACCCTCAAATCCTTTGTAGAAGTTACTGTAGTTTAGTCCTATTTTTACCCTGGCAATATCTATATAAATGCTTTTTTCCTTTAGTAAAAAGTAAAACGGTGCCTTTTCTTTTGGATACAAATTTTCTATTTTGCTTTCACGTACATCCGAAAATATTTTTTCGCCGTCCCTGCTATAAAAATCAAAAGTTATTTCCAGGTCTGTTTTGCTTGTACTAGAAGTGTTTTTAAGTTCTCCGAGAATGACCAGATTGCCATAAATATCTAAATATAAATTGCAGTTCTTAATCTCTACATCTATTACCGAGGTAGTCTCTATTTTTATGTCATCATAATTAAAATAGGCAAATGTCTCCTCAGAATACATGTTTTTCTTTTCCAAAGCTTGATCTGTGCTGCTGCAGGAGAAAATGAATAAAAGAAAAAAGATTAAAAAAATAATTAATGTTTTAGCACTGGTCATCTTTTTCTACATGGTATTCTTCATCAATAATGTTGTTATTTTCGTCCAGGGTTACAATCTTGGGCTTGTATTTTTTTGCCTTCTCCTCTTCTATCAGCCCGAAAGCCATTATAATAATCCTGTCTCCAGTAAGTATTTTTCTCGCAGCTGCCCCGTTTAAGCAAATTTCCCTGCTCTCTTTTTTCCCTTCTATAACATATGTTTCAAGCCGCTCCCCGCTATCAATACTAACCACCATTACCTTCTCGTAGGGCAGTATTTTCGCATGATCCATAATATTTCTGTCTATGGTAATGCTTCCCATATAATGTATTTTTGCATCAGTAACCTTAGCCCTGTGTATTTTGCTCTTTAAAACAGTAACTTTCATTCCTATCACCTTTTTACTATTATATTATCTATCAGCCTGGTGTTGCCAACCCATATGGCGGCAGCTGCTAATACTTCCCTGGAAGGAATACCTCTTACTTTCTTCAGGTTGTCTTTTTCCCTAATGTCAAAATAATCTACTTTTTTTACATATTTATTGCTGTTTAAATAAGTTATGGCCTCTTTTTCCACCCTGCCTGCTGTTTTCCCCTCTTTTATTAAGTTTTCGGCAAGTTTTAGACTTTCATATAACACAGTGGCATTTTTCCTCTCTTCTGTTGATAAGTACTTGTTGCGGGAGCTTAATGCCAGATTATCTTTTTCCCTAACTATATTCCCCCCAATAATATCAATATCCAAGTTTAGGTCTTTGGCCATCTTTTTTATAATCACCAGCTGCTGGTAATCCTTTTTGCCGAAATAGGCTCTGGTGGGACTCACTATATTAAAAAGCTTTAGTACTACCGTGCAAACCCCCCTAAAGTGGCCGGGCCGGAACTTACCGCACATAATGCTGTCCAGGCCCTCCACATTTACATATGTCCTGTGGTCTTTTCCATATATTTCCTCATTGGGGGGATGAAAAATATAATTTACCCCGGCCTCTTTTGCTAATTTTGAGTCTCTTCCCATGTCCCGGGGATATTTTTTATAGTCTTCTGAGGGACCGAACTGGGTAGGGTTTACAAATATGCTTATAACCACTATATCATTTTCCTCCCTGGCCAGCTCCATCAAGCTTAGATGGCCTGGGTGGAGGTATCCCATGGTGGGGACAAACCCTATAGTTTTGCCCTGGTTTTTTAATTTCTGCAGCTTTTTTTGAAGCTGATTGATTTTTTCAATTGTCTCCATCTTAGTATGAGTGCTCCTCAGCAGGAAATTTCTTGTCTTTAACTTCTTGTATATACTTTTTGTAGCATGTCTTCATTTCTTTTCCCAGTTCTGCATACCTTTTAGAAAACTTGGGCTTAAATTTTTCAAACAGGCCCAGCATATCATGGGTTACAAGCACTTGCCCGTCACAAAAAACCCCTGCCCCGATCCCAATGGTGGGAACGCTAATTTGCTCTGTAATTTTTTTGGCCAATTGGGCAGGAACTTTTTCTAAAACTATGGAAAAAACTCCGGCAGACTCCAACTCTTTTGCATCCTCTACCATTTTTTGAGCTTCTTTGTTGCTCTCACCCCTTACCCCATAACCGCCAAATTTATGGATAGACTGAGGGGTTAACCCTAGATGGCCCATGACCGGTATTCCTGCATCTACAATTTTTTTAATAGTGGCTAGCACTTCTTTTCCACCTTCCAGCTTAATTGCTTCTACCCCGGACTCTTTTAGAAACCTCCCTGCGTTTTTTACTGCTTCCTTGCTGCTGACCTGATAAGACATAAAAGGCATATCCCCTATTACCATTGCTTTTTTTACTCCCCTTTTTACTGCTTTGCAGTGGTGTATCATTTCATCCATGGTTACCGGGATGGTGTTCTCATAACCTATAACTACGTTTCCCGCTGAATCCCCCACCAATATTAAATCTATACCACATTCGTCGAGCTGGGAAGCCATAAGGTAGTCATAGGCAGTTAGCATGGTTATCTTTTCGCCAGTTGACTTCATTTCCATAAGCCTGTTTATATTTATTTTTTCAGTCATATTTGCACCTAACCTTCTAGTATTTTTTTTAATTTTTCAAATGTTTCCTTGTCAATCCAGCTGTTTTGATAAGCTATGTTGGCGGTTTCTTTTCCCATAAATTTATAGGTGTTAGCGCCTTTGTCAAAATATTGATTAAAATTTTTCAAATGCTCTTCAATTGTCCCCACGTCCCCTCTTGCTATGGGACCAGTTAGTGATTTTTTTGTTCCCATTTTTTTAATATTATCAATTGTTCCCTCTATGAGGCCCATTAAAGCTTTTACAGAATCCTCGGGTTTTATGCCAATTTTTTTATTAACCTCAACCGCAAAATTTAACAATGTAACCAGGTAATTAGAAGCAACACATGCCGATGCATGGTACAGGGGTTTTTTATTGTTTTCTACTTCTATAAAAGAGCCTCCGAAAAAATCAACTAAATAAGCTAGGACTTCTTTCATTTCCTGGCTGGAATAAGTAATCCCAAATACAGTGCCTTTAAGAGTTGATATTGCCTCTTTTATAGAAGCAAATGATTTTATGGGATGTAGGCAGCCGGTATCAGCTCCCTTTTGTTTGGCAGCACTTAACACATCTAAAGATTTTGAGCCGCTAAAATGTATTACAAAAGTTCCTTCTTGTTTTAGGCTATTGGTAAATATATTGCCACATACATCCTCGATTAGATCATCTGGGGTAGTTATCAATATACAGTTTGATTGTTTTAATAAGCCATTAATATCTTTACTATATGTTATTCCCTTCTTCCCCACTAAATCTTTTGCCCTTTTAAGTGACTTATCGGTCCTGCTTACAATACAGTTAAGTTTTGCCTTGGTGCTTCTATTTTTTGCTAGAACATGAGCAATGGTTGTTCCTACTCTACCAGCTCCCACTATTGTTATTTTTAAATTTTTCATTTTTTGCCTTTCTTATCTTTTAAGATACCCTAATAGGCATAAGCAAATAGAAAAGGTTGGGTTCTTTTTCAGATTTTATTAATATAGGCTTTAAAGGATCATCTATTTCTAATATTATTTTCTCCCCGTCTATCATATTAATTCCATCTAGCAAAAACTGGGGATTGAATGCTACGCTTATTTCTTCTTCCCCATAGGGTATTTCCAGCTCTTCGCTTGAACTTCCCACTTCTTTTATATCCATGGATACTTTTAACTTGCCTTCCAAAAAATCAAATTTTACAGGAATATTGTCCTGGGCAATTGAAGAGATCCTTCTAACTACATTCAGTATGTTTTGTTTGTTTATTAGTATAGAATGTTTTAGGTTTTTTGGCACTAGTTGGGTGTGGTCCGGAAATTTTCCCGATAGGAGCCTGGAAACAATAGTAGTTTTTAAATTTTTATCAACAATAGCGAAACTTATCTGGTTTTCTTCAATATTTATTTCTAAATCGCTGTCCCCGGATTCTATTTTTAATATAGTATCCAAGACCTTGCCTGGGATTATTACCCCTATCTGCTTATCAACTAAATCTATATCTTCTTCCATATATGAAAGTCTGTAGCTATCTGTAGATATCATTTTTATAAGGCCTTTGCTTATTTCACAACGCATCCCAGTAAGCACTACCCTTCCTTCATCTTCTGACACCGACCTCTGGGTTTTTCTTATCAAAGTTTTGAATTTATTAAGCTTTATAGTAAAGCTATTATCTTTTTTTATTTCTGGAAACTGGGGAAATTCCTCTATGGGGAGCGTGTTGAGGTTAAAGATTGCGTTCTGGCAGGTAATTCTAAGTTGGTTTGTTTCAGGTTCTAACTCCAGATCTATTTTTGATTCCGGGAAATTACGCAAGATATTTATTATAATTTTAGAAGGTATTATTATTTTACCTTTGTTTAAAATTTTTACCTTGATGCTGGTTTTTACACTGGTTTCAAGATCTGTGCTATAAATATCTAAATTTTTATCTGCTTCCAGCATTACCCCGCCAAGAATATAGTTTGTAGTTTTAGAAGTTATAGCTCTGGTAGAAAACAAAACTGAATCAAGGAGTTTTGCCTTTGTTGTTTGAATTTTCATATTAACCTCTTTTAATAAGTATATGATTATTAACCATTCTATTATATATAATTAATAATTAAAACATATAGTAGTAATTATAGGGGGTGTGTAAATTGTTAAAAACAACCAGACCCCTTATAAAGGCTAAAACCTGCCTGTTAATAAAGATGTTGAAACCTGTTAGTTAATTGAAGGGTATTTAACAGAGGTAAAAATTATTGTTTTTATCAACTGAAATAAAATGCGATTGTTGATAAAAAGAGAGGTTATTAACATAATTATTAACAGGCAAAAACTACTTTTTTAAATTATTGGTGATTTCCTGTATTTGGTTGTAAACATTCTGGTCAGTGTTTAAAAGATCAGCTATTTTAGAAACAGCATAAATGACAGTGGTATGATCCCTGTTGCCAAAATAATTTCCTATTTTTGGAAGGGAATTATTAGTTAGCTCCCGGGAAAGGTACATAGCAACTTGTCTTGCATGGGAGACAAATTTACTCCTTTTGCTTCCAACTATAGTGCTAATAGGAATGGAAAAATATTTTGACACTTCCTTAATTATTTTCTGCACGTTGATTTTTTGTTCACCATCTTCAGGAAGGATATCTTTTAATACATTTTTAGCTATTCCTAAATCAGGTTTTGATCTGGTTAAGGAAGCAAAAGCCACAATCCTGGTTAACGCCCCTTCAAGCTCTCTTATGTTTGAAGTAATCTTATTGGCAATAAGATTTAAAATATCGTCTGAAACTATTATTTTTTCCCTTTCAGAATATTTTTTAAGGATGGCAAATCTGGTTTCGAAATTGGGAGGCTGGATATCTGTAACCAAACCCCACTCAAAACGGGACCTAAGCCTCTCCTCAAGAGTGGATATGTCTTTGGGCTTTCTATCACTGGAGAGCACTATCTGCCTGTTAGTATCATGAAGGGCATTAAAAGTGTGAAAAAACTCTTCTTGGCTGGCATCTTTTTCCTCTAAAAACTGAATATCATCAACTAGAAGGACATCTGTATTTCTATAATATTCTTTAAATGAAAGAACGGTCTTATCTCTTAATGCATTAATAAAATCATTTAAAAACTTTTCTGCTGATACATATTTTACAGTCATGTCTGGGTAAAGCTGCCCTATGTATTGGCCAATAGCATGAAGCAAGTGAGTTTTACCAAGCCCTACTCCCCCGTATATAAACAAGGGATTGTAAGCCTTGCCTGGATTTTCGCTTACGGCAAGGGCTGCTGCATGAGAAAACCGGTTACCACTGCCAATAACAAAAGTGTCAAAGGTATATTTGGAATTAAACATTGACTGGCCGGCTCTGGAATTTTTTTTAGGTTTCTGGGATTCGATAGTAGTTTCAGGTTCTTCGTTTTTGTGGTTATGGTGGTTGCTGGGATCAACTGTTATTTTTAACTCACAGTCATGGTTAATATTTTTTTTAACTGAGTCGTTTAAAATATTGTAATATCTTGTTTCGAGCCATTCTTTGGCAAAGTCGCTATTTACAGACAATGTTAAACAGTTTTTTTTTAAAGAAACAGGGGAGATATGTTCAAACCAAGTTTTGTAGGTAGGCGTATTAATGCTGCTTTTTATGTCTTTTAGAATTAAATCCCAAGAATTATTTAAATTGTCCATGTCATAATATTAAAAATTATTCGAATAATATTCAAGATATTTTATGCCTTTTTGGGTTAAAGCTCTCTTACCAGAACTGTTTGAAGTTAAAAAGCCTTTATTTTCAAGATAAATAAGTTCCCTGTATGAAGTAGAAAGACTGAAACCAAGCTCATTCGAGATTATTGAAGGGCCCGCATTTTCCAATTCCAATATCAGGGACATAATTTTTATCTGCCTGCCGGAAAGTTTAAGATCATATATATCTTCATAACTTTCATCTGTTTCCGGGTTTTCTGCTTGAGTGGCAGGCTTAGATTCCCTATTATCACTGGGTGAAGTTTGCGCAGTATCTATTTTAAGGGAGACCACGGTACCGGATTTAATATTGTCTGAAATATTTATGGAGCCTCCAGAAAAAGTAATGGTTTCTTTGACTATAGGGAGCCCTGAACCAACCCCCCTTATATATTCCTTCATGCTTTGGGTAGCTGAGGTGTGGCCAGGGAGAAAAGCCTTGTTCTTGTCGTCAATGCCAGGACCCTGATCTGAGATAATGATATGATTGCCATTATCTAAAATAGTTATAATTATTTCATTAAAATTAGCATGTATCAGGTTTTCAATTAGCTCTTTTATTATAGTATAGGGAATCTTTCCGCCAATACCGTGAGAAAGGCTATAGGTTTTTTGTGAAGTTTCGTTAATAAAGTCTGCTACCTTACCGTAACGGTATTCCTCAACCCTGGGTATGCTGCGCATATTATCATAAATAGCAATCCTTACCGGTATAGAAGTATTAGAATTGCTTTTATTTTCAGAACCAAGATTTGGGTTTGATGATTCCTGTACCATTTCAAACAGTAACATATTGATTTAAACAATAACAAAATTATATTAATTAAAGGCATTTTTATCAATTGCCTTTTCACATCCTTTTCATATTAGTAAGTTATTAACAGCTAAACTTTAAGGATTTTAAACGGAAATATGGGAAAAAATTAAGCATCAACATAAGTTTTAACATGCTGTGAAAGCCCTATAAGCTGGGATTTTTAAAGTTATTAACAAATCTTTCCACAGCTGTTGAAAACTTTTCAGCAAAATTTTGGAAATAGTGAAAAAGCCCACTAGTTTCTGTATGCCATAAAAAACAGATTTTTCATAATTTGCTGGAATAAGAACAGTTGTTTGAAAATAAAAGGCGGAAACAGCATTTTGGGTTTGCTGCTAACTTGATATTAGGTAAATTAGAATGTATAATTCTTAACCTAATTGGAAACAATAGTTTATTGAGGATAAATATGAAAAGAACTTATCAGCCAAAAGTAAGAAAAAGGAAGAAAAATCACGGGTTTAGGGCAAGAATGAAGACCAAAGCCGGAAGAAGAATAATAAAAAACAGAAGGAAAAAGGGCAGAAAGAAATTAACAGCTTAAAGCAGGAGACCTTATCTAAGAGAAAAGATATTAACCGTGTTTACAAGCAAGGCAAATGTATAAACAGAAGGTACATAAAAATATATGTGGCCGGAAACGGTAAAAATGTCCTAAGGTATGCAATTAGTGTATCCAAGGGTGTTGGAAAAGCTGTTAAGAGAAATAAAATAAAGAGAGTTATAAGGGAAATAATTAGAAATTTGAATAGCTACCTTAAAGGGTTGGATATATTGATAGTAGCAAAGAAAAGTATAAAGAATGCAGGATACTGGGAATTAAAAAAAATAATAGAAGAAGCCCTATTACACTCTTAAGCCCCATAATAACTATGAAACAAGCAATTACATTTGTATTAAAATTATACAAGAAGTTTATATCGCCAATACTACCCAAAAGCTGTAGATTCCAGCCCACTTGTTCAGAATATGCAGTGGATGCAATAAACAAATATGGTGTACTAAAAGGTAGTATTAAAGCTATATATAGAATTTTAAGATGTAATCCTTTTAACAAAGGCGGTTACGACCCAGTAAAATGAAGGAGGTAAAGGATATTGGAGTTTATATTTGATTTATTGAGGCCTATCCAAAATGTAATAGAGCATGTAATAATTTTTTTATACAATAATGTGGTATCAGTCTATGGTATTGTAATAATATTGCTCACATTGATTGTTAGGATAATACTAACCCCCCTAACCATAAGCCAGACAAGGTCGATGGCAAAAATGCAAAAATTGCAGCCAAAGATAAAAGAAATTCAGAAGAAGTATAAGGATGACAAGCAGAAAATACAAGAAAAAACAATGGAATTTTACAAGAAGCATAATGTCAATCCTTTGGCTGGGTGTCTTCCCCTACTGTTGCAGATGCCGGTATTTTTTGCCTTATTTCAGGCACTGAGGAACCCTTCCAATATAGTTACTGATGTATTGGGCAAATTTGTTATAAATGGGGACCCAAATCCCGCCTATGATTTTTTATGGCTAAACTTAAATGAACCCGACCCTTATTACATTTTGGTAATATTGATGGTAGGAACCATGTTTTTAAGCAGCCGCATGACTACTACAGATCCCAAACAATCTATTATCACCTACGTAATGCCGGTAGTTTTTGGTTTTATAGCATTTAGGCTTCCAGCAGGAATATTAATATACTGGGTTACAACTAATGTATGGACCATAGGCCAGCAATATATAGTAAACAAGGTAGTAAAAAAGGGAGATGAAAAAGAAGAAAAAGAGGAAAAGGAAGAAAAAGAGGAAAAGGAAAAAGAACTTTCTCTTGAAGAAAAAAAGAAAATATCAGGAAAGAAAAGAAAAAAAAGGAGAAAGAAATAATTAATGCTTGAGAGGTGTGAAGAAATGGCAAGTGAAAACAGTATGAATGAAGCAATTGATTCATTTGTTGAGTCTTTAAAAGAAGAGCAAGAAAATGACAAATTAATGGAGAACAATAAATTAGAGGATTTAGAAAAGGAACAAAACTGCACAGGGTTGGAAAGAATAGTTAAACTGGTAAGAAAAGCAATAGAAGTAATTTGCCTGGGAGAAGAGATAAAGGTGAAGGTTGACAGGGAAAATTTAAAAGTTTCAGTATATGGGAAAGACTTGGCAATAGCAATAGGCAGACACGGAAAAAACATAGAAGCCCTGGAGTATATTGTTAACCAGATTGCTGCCAGGAAGAAATTGGTGGAAAGAAATGTGATGCTAGATATAAAAGATTACAGGAAAAAGAAAGCAGAGCGGATTAAAAAAACAGCTATAAAAATGGCAAAAAAAGCAATTAGAAAAGGAAAGAAAATAAAATTAAGACCCATGGACTCATTTGAAAGAAAAATAATACACAAGGCTTTAGCAAGCTTTAAAAATGTAAAAACAGAAAGTAAAAACAAAGAGCCACACCGCAGAATAGTAATTTATCCATTTAAGGAAAAAAATTAATATATACTCCATGGAGATAAAAAGGGCGCTACAAAGCACCCTTTTTGCCCGGAATGTTTAGGGTAAAACTGTAAATCATAAAAATAATTAATCCCCCTTAACATATTTAATCAAAAAAAAGTTAACCAGATGTTAAAATATGCCAAAACACTTCCATAATAACTAAAAAATAAGAGTACTTGAGACTATAGAATTAAGTTATTTAGAAACTGTAGACACCAAGGGCAATACTAATAATACGCATGAATACTATGGTATAATAACATGCTTGTTAAAAAATTGTTAATCTTGAAACATTTTTTAATTAGCTTTATTCTTATTGTTATCTTTGGGCCACACTATTATTTGGTTTTGAAAGCTTATAGTAGGTGGCAGAAAAATATTAAAAAATAATTACTAAACAAATGCTAAACATAAATAACGATACAATAGTGGCAATAGGCACAAGGCCTGGAGAGGCGGCTATCGGCATAGTAAAGCTAAGCGGTGGTAAAGCTGCAGCAATTGTTGATAAGATATTTAAGAGTAAAAATAACCGGAAAATAGGGGAGTTAAAAACATTTTCAATGACTTACGGATATATAACAGATAACAAAGGAAATGTAATAGATGAAGTAATAGTATCATATATGAAAGAGCCAAACTCCTATACTAGAGAAGATGTGGTTGAGATCAATTCTCATGGAGGAATTATACCTACATCTAAAATACTTCAACTATGTATAGAAAATGGAGCAAGAATAGCGGAACCTGGGGAGTTTACAAAAAGGGCATTTTTAAACGGACGAATAGATTTATCACAAGCCGAAGCCGTAATTGACATAGTCAGATCAAAAACCGAAGAAAGTTTAAAAATAGCAGCAAAAAACGTAAAAGGCGAAGTAAAGAGGAAAATAAGAAAAATAGCTTCTCAAATTACAGATGTGCTTATTCAGTTAGAAGCCTCAGTTGATTTTATTGAAGAAGATTTAGAGCTTACCCCATATGATAAATTGACCCGAGATGTCCAAGAGATAAGGGGAGAGATGTCTAAATTAATTAAAGATGAGGAAAAAGGGGAAATAATAAAAAACGGAGTAAAAGTTGCAATTATTGGAAAGCCAAATGTCGGAAAGTCAAGTTTGCTTAATTTACTTTCAAAAAAGGAAAAAGCAATAGTAACTCCTATTCCTGGAACCACGAGAGACGCGGTAGAAGAAATACTGTATATAAGGGGAATCCCCCTTATATTAATGGATACCGCCGGGATTAGGAAGGCTAAGAATAAAATTGAAAAGATAGGTGTTGAGAGAAGCTTAAAACATATAGATGAAGCGGAGCTTGTTATATGTGTGATGGACATTAGCAAAAGGCTAGAAGACATAGATAAGGAAATAATTCAAAAGATTAAGGGTAAAAGATCAATAATTGCAATCAATAAAGTAGATTTGAAAGCAAGGTTAGACGAAGGGGAAATAAAAAAATATTTTGATGAAGAAAAAGTAATAAAAATATCAGCAACCCAAAGAATTGGAATAGAAAAAATGGAGAACAGGATTAAAGAAATAGTGTTAGATGGAGAAGAGTTAAATATAGAAGAAAAGATAATTATAAACAATAGACATAAAAAATTATTAAAGGATGCAGAAGAGTTGATTGAAAAGGCTGAATCAGCAATGAAGGATAAAATGTCGGAAGAATTCCCTTCAGCAGACTTAAAAATTGCTAAAAATTTATTAGGCGAAATTACAGGAGATACTGCAAGCGAAGACATATTAGAACAGATCTTCAGTCAGTTTTGTATAGGGAAATAATGACAAAAAATAACATTATTAGAAAATTTGGCGAAATGTTTCACGTGAAACATTGGGGTTGAAATTATGTATGATGTAATAGTGATAGGGGCTGGCCATGCAGGCTGTGAGGCGGCCTTAGCGGCTGCGAGACAGGGAGCAAAGACACTAATAATCACAATAAATATGGATAGTGTAGCTAGCATGCCCTGCAATAGTGCTATAGGAGGCCCTGGAAGGGGGCAGCTTATAAGGGAGATTGACGTATTGGGAGGAGAAATATCTAAAAATACCGATAGAAACTACATACACATGAGGATGTTAAATGTTTCAAAAGGACCTGCTGTCCAGACACTAAGGGCAATCGTAGACAAGAAAAGGTATTTTCTAAACATGAAATATGTCTTAGAAAATGAAGAAAACCTTGATTTAAGGCAAGGTTTGGCTAAAAGAATAATAATAGGTAAGAATAGATTTACTATTATAACTAGTGATAAATTTAGATATAAGTCAAAATGCCTGGTTATATGCACAGGCACATTCCTCCGGGGAGAGATTTTTTGGGGAAAAAATAGACTGGAAGCGGGCAGAAAAGGAGAAATAAGCTCTATAAGTTTAGTAGAAAGCCTTGAGGAGGCTGGCTATAGATTTAGCAGGTTGAAAACAGATACACCGCCCCGAGTAGATAAAAAAACCATTAATTTTAAAGAGTTAAAGGTTCAAGAATATGACAAAGGCCCCAAGTTATTTTCCTATGAGAGCAAAAGAGATAAAAGAAGGCAAGTAGAAAATTATATAACCTATGCGGAAAAAGAATGTATAAACTATATAAAGAAGAATATCAGAAAGTCAGCATTTTATGCAAAAAAAGGAAAAAGGGAGGGTCCTAAATACTGTCCTTCAATAGAAGAGAAAGTTATGAGATTCCCGGAAAGGGAGAGACATCTAGTATTTATACAGCCAGAAGGCCTAGATACCAATGAAATGTATTTGCATGGCCTGATGACCACTTTTCCAGAAGATATACAATACGGGATACTAAAGCGGATAAAAGGCACAGAAGATGCAATAATTACTAGGCATGGATATGGAGTCGAGTATGATTATTTGAAATCTTTTCAGATAAATAATACATTAGAGAGCAAAAGCCACAGCGGGTTGTTTTTTGCCGGCCAGATTAACGGAACTACTGGATATGATGAAGCAGCTGCCCAAGGAATAGTAGGAGGTATAAACGCAGCAAGAAGATCCCAGGGAGAAGAGGGAATTATTATAAAAAGGGAAGACGGGTATATAGGGGTGTTGATAGATGATTTGGTAGTAAAAGGAGTTACAGAACCATATAGGATGTTAACATCCAGAAATGAGTATAGGCTTCATCATAGGCATGATAATGCTGATTACAGGATGGCTAAATTTTTGCCTTGTATCGGCCTTAGCCAAGAGCAGGAAAGGATATTGAAAAAATATAAAAATATAGAAAGGGTAAAAGATGAGCTAAAATTTACTCCTTTTTATAATAAGATTAAAAAAGATATGTTGAGCAATAATGATTTAAACTATATTTCTTCAAAATATAATTTGTCCGAAGAAGAAGCGGAGGGTGTAGTTATTAAATTAAAATATGAAGATTACATAAAAAGAGAAGAAAAAAAAATAAGAACAATTACAAATAACATGGATTTTAAAATTCCTGATGGCATTTGTTACTCAGATATACATAATTTGTCAAATGAAGCTACTAAAAGCTTAAATAATAAGAAGCCACAAACACTAGAGCAAGCTAGAAGAATAGAAGGGGTAAGCTCTGCGGATATTTTTTCCCTGTTGTGTTATATTAAAAATGTTTCACGTGAAACAATGGAGTAAAAAACATGTATGATGTAATAGTAATAGGGGCTGGCCATGCAGGTTGTGAAGCTGCACTGGCTTGCGCAAGGTTAAAATTAAAAACATTAGCTTTGACCATAAACATGGACAAGATAGCACTAATGCCCTGCAATCCTGCAATTGGTGGGGTGGGTAAAACCCAATTAGTAAGGGAAGTTGATGCTATGGGTGGACAAATTGCCAAGTCTGCAGATAAAACATCAATCCAGTTTAAAATATTAAATAAGAAAAAAGGACCAGCAGTACAAGCATTGAGAGCTCAAATAGATAAAAAAGAATATGAAATAGAAATGAAAAAAGTTTTAGAAAATACCAGGTTTTTAACTCTAAAAGAAGGAACTGTTTCAAAATTGCTGGTAAAAGGTAATAAAGTTTCAGGGGTGCAAACTGAAAGTGGCCTTGTTTTTAGAAGCAGGGTTGTGGTTGTAACATCAGGGACCTTCCTGAGGGGTCGAATAATAATAGGGGGGAAAGACTATCCAGCAGGAAGAATGGGCGAGTATCCTGCTATGCAATTAACTAAAAGTTTAAATGATTTAGGGTTTGAGGTTGATAGATTCCAAACCGCTACGCCACCAAGGATAGACAGAAGAACCATTAATTTTACCAAAACTTCAATAAATGAGGCGGATTGTAACGGCAGGCATTTTTCTTTTTGGTCAAAATGGATAGATATATCTCGTGACAGTATTCCCAGTTATTTAACTTATACCAATAGTAAAACCCATGATATTATTGCAAAAAATATAAAATCTTCCCCCATCAGGTCAGGAATGGTTGAAACGCATGGACCCAGGCATTGCCCCTCAATTGACAGGAAGGTAATAAACTTTCCAAATAAAAAAAAGCACCCTATTTTCATAGAGCCTGAAGGAAAATTTACAAATGAAATGTATTTGCAGGGGCTTACTACCAGTATGCCTTTCGATATACAGCAGAAAATCGTAAATTCAGTAGAAGGGTTAGAAGGAGCCAAAATTATAAGGCCTGGATATGCTGTAGAGTATGATTATATAATACCAAGCCAGCTCAATTATACCCTCGAATCTAAATTAATCGAAAATCTTTATTTTGCAGGGCAGATAAACGGGACCTCTGGTTACGAGGAAGCTGCTGCCCAGGGGTTTTTAGCAGGAGTTAATGCTGCTTTAAAAATTTTAAAAAAGGAACCCCTGGTTCTTACCAGGGATACAAGCTACATAGGGGTTTTAATTGATGATCTAGTAACAAAAGACCTGATGGAGCCCTACCGAATGTATACTTCGCGGGCAGAATACAGGTTAATCCTTAGACCGGATAATGCAGATCTTAGATTGGCAGCATACAGTAAGAGGATTGGACTTCTAAGCCAGAGCCAGTATCAATCTATAATTAGGAAGAATAAAAAAATTGATTTTCTACTAAATGAATTAAAAAAAGAAATGGTTAAGCCTGAAAAAGATGCTCTTTTAGAGACAGATCTTAGAAAAACAGTTAGCGCTTATAAACTTCTAAAAAGGCCAGAGGTTAGCATTTACAGCTTAAAGGAATTTATTGATTTACTGGATAATGGTTTTGATAGGGATATATTAAGGCAAGTGGAAATAATGGTTAAATATGAAGGTTATATTAATAGGCAGTTGTCTGAAATTAAAAAGCTGAAGGGTCTGGAAAATTATGAATTGCCTAATGACATTAACTATTTTGATATAAAAGGCTTAACTTATGAAGCACAAGAAATACTCACTTCAAAAAAGCCTAATACATTGGGGCAAGCTTCAAGAATTGCTGGCATCTCGCCAGTTGATATTTCAATATTGATGTTAAATTTAAGAAAATGAGCAAAACCACTTCAAGTTTGAGAGATCAACTAATAGAGTTTATTAAAGAAAATAATGTATCCTATAAAAAAGAATATATAGAAAAAATATTACTATACCTAGACTTCTTGTATTCTTGCAATAAAAGCATAAATCTTGTAGGGACAAAAGAGAAAGACCAAATATTTATAAGGCATCTATTAGATTCTTTATCCTTGCTAAAGTATGCCGACAGGTTAATTTACCCTTCTGAAAGAATCATAGATATTGGAACAGGTGCAGGATTGCCGGGTTTGGTCCTGGCTATATTTTTTCCAGGTAAAAAATTCTACCTACTGGAAAAATCTTTAAAAAAAGTAAAATTTTTAAATGATTCTATTAGTAAACTTAGCCTAGAGAATATTGTTGTTATAAGAAAAAGGGCTGAGAATGCAAGCAGAGAAATAAAAAATAGGGAGCAATTTGACTTGGTAATAGCAAGGGCTGTAACTAAATTCCTTATTTTAATAGAATTAGCAATTCCATTTTGTAAAATAAATGGTAAAATTATATTTTATAAGAGCAAAAAAGTTTTTGATGAAATAAAAAACTATAATGAGGAAATAAGCATATTGGGAGGGGGAACAGTAAATATTTTAGAAGCAAACGTTCCTTGCCTGAATGAGATTAGAGTGTTTCTGGAAATAGATAAAGTAAAAAATACCCCAGATAAATTTCCCCGGAACTTCTCTAGGATTAAAAAGGAAGATTTATATAAATAGGTAATTGTGTAAATGGGTTTTTTAAGTAAAGTTTTTAAAAGTAATGACCTCAACCAAAAGCCTGTGCCAAAAAAAGGGAAACCCAGGGTAATTGCTATTGCAAACCAAAAAGGAGGAGTGGGAAAAAGCACCACTGCTGTAAACCTTGCAGCATATCTGGGCTTAAAAGGTTTTAAAACACTTTTGTTAGATTTGGACCCACAAAGTAATTCAACCAGCGGGGTAGGTATAGACAGTAAAGATATAAGCAGCTCAACCTATGATGTTATACTAAAACAGGAAGAAATAGATAAAGCAATTGTTGATACAGAATTTAAAAACTTAAGACTGCTTCCTTCTTCAATAGAATTGGCTGGAGCTGAAGTAGAAATGGTTTCAAGCATGAAAAGGGAATATAGGCTGAAGGAAGCAATAAAAAAAATAGAGGATGATTACCAGTTTATAATAATAGACTGCCCTCCTGCATTAGGGCTGTTAACAATTAATGCCCTCGCTGCAGCAAAAGAAGTAATAATACCTATACAATGTGAATACTATGCATTAGAAGGTTTAGGCCAACTTATAAATACAATAAATTTAGTAAAGGAAAATTTAAATGAAGACCTTAAAATTGCTGGCGCGATTATGACTATGTATGACTCAAGAATTAGGTTATCTGATGAAGTAATAGAAGAAGTTAGAAATTATTTTTCAGAAAAAGTCTACAATACAATAATCCCCAGGAATGTTAGATTAAGTGAAGCCCCCAGTTATGGAAAACCCATAATGCTTTATGATAAAAATTGTAAAGGGGCAATTGCATATAAAAATTTGACAAAGGAAGTGATAAATGATGGCCAGAAGAGGCTTGGGTAAAGGGCTTAATGCCTTAATCCCATCTTCAAAAGAAGAGAAAAAAGATACCAAAAATAGGGTCCTTGAAATTCCCTTAGATGATGTAGAAGCTAACAGAAATCAACCCAGGAAAAGCTTTAATGAGAATTCTTTACGGGAACTAGCGGATTCTATTAAAGAGTTTGGAGTAATACAGCCCATAATTGTTAGGGAAAATGGCGATAAATATGAAATTGTGGCTGGAGAAAGAAGGGTAAGGGCTTCAAGAATTGCTGGGTTGAGAACCATCCCCGGCATTATTGCAGAAGATATAGATGATACGGTATCTGTTGAAATGGCATTAATAGAGAATATCCACCGGGATAATTTAAGCCCTATGGAGCTAGCTTTTACTTACAAGCAGCTAATTGATGAATTTAAGGTAACCCATGGAGAACTGGCAAAAAGAGTGGGGAAAAGCAGAACAGCCATAACCAATTCTATCCGTCTTCTTTCTTTGCCAGTAGAATTACAAAAACTTGTGGATACGCGGAAAATAAGTGCTGGCCATGCAAGAGCATTACTGACCCTTGAAGATAAAAAAGAGCAAATGAAATTGGCCAACCAGATAATGACAAAAAGCCTGACCGTGAGGGATGTTGAGAATTTAGTTAACAAGATGCTGGAAAAAAAATCTTCTAAAAAAAGAGGTAAGGTATTGCAATTTAGCAAGATACCAAAAATATCAGAAAAAGTCTCGGATTACCTAAATACTCCTGTAAACATTAGGATAAATAAAAATAAAGGGAAAATGACTATAAATTTTAATAGCATAAAAGATTTGGAGAGGATATTTAAAAAAATTGTTGAATAGGAAACCGGCGTGGGTAAAGAAGAAGTTTAGCTTTGATAATATAAATGTTTCAAAGGTTAAAAAATTAATAACAGATTCTAGGCTGCATACCGTATGCCAAAGCGCGCAGTGTCCAAATATTTATGAGTGCTTTAGCAAAAAGACTGCAACCTTTATGCTAATGGGGAATATATGTACAAGAAATTGTGCATTCTGCGGGGTAACTTCCGGAAAGCCCCAGCCGCTAGACAAAGAAGAGCCTAAAAAAGTGGCCCAAGCTGTAAAAGAAATGGGGTTAAATTATGTAGTATTAACCTCTGTTACCAGGGATGACCTGGAAGACGGGGGTGCCGGGCATTTTGCTGAGACTATCAGAGCAATAAAAGATATGAACCCAGGCTCCAGGATTGAATGCCTTATTCCAGACTTAAAGGGCTCGGTCAAACATCTAGAAACAATACTTGATTGTGACTTGGAAGTATTAAACCATAATATTGAAACAATAGCTGATAATTACTTAAAGGTTAGACCGCAAGCTAATTACTATAATTCTTTAAAAATTTTAAATTATGCCAAAAGTTACAAGAAAAATATATATACGAAATCAGGATTTATGGTTGGTCTTGGAGAAGCTAAACAAGACATTAAAAAGCTGTTGCTAGACTTAAAAGATAACTGTTGTGATATTTTAACCATTGGACAATATCTGAGGCCCGGTAAAAAAAATACCGGGGTAAAAAAATATTACCGGCCGGAAGAATTCAAAAAAATAGAAGATATGGCAAAGCAAATAGGTTTTAAATATGTTTTTTCGGGAATATTTGTAAGATCTTCATATCATGCAGCAGATGTTTTTAAGACAAAAACAGGGAATTAATGTATGGAAATATCTAAAAAATATATAAGTCTTTGCAATAATGATGGTATCCAGAGCCTGTGCAGATGGATCTCAGGAGACAGGTTTTTAATAAAATCCCAAGAGTTATTTTGTTTTTTAGAAAAAATAATAGGGTGGGGCAAAGACAGTAAATGTACCGTATGGGTTCCAAACTTTGAAACAAGCTTTGAAATACAGAAAGGTGACCTTCTATGGGTACCAAACTTGTCGCAAGTAATATCGTCAATTAAAGAGCAAGCTTTGAGCTTAAAAAAGATATCGCTGGAATTCATAGACAATAAGTGGGTGTTTAATGCCTATTATAATAAAGAGGACTTAGGAGAGACAGTGCCCATAGTTACATTTGCCAAAACCGCTAAAGCTGCTTGCCTGAAAGCATTGATTAAAATTGTAAATTTAAATAAAGGCAAATAGTAAATTGAAAGGCATTTATTGCCTTAAATTGTATTGCAAAAAAACATGCAGAATAAAGATAGGGTCCTTAGGTGAGTTGTTTTTTAGAAAGGGAAACTATATTTATGTGGGTTCTGCTTTAAACAGCTTAGAACAGAGGATTGCAAGACATCTAAGGAAAAATAAAAGCATATACTGGCATATAGACTATATTTTAGATAATAAAAACGTAGCCATAAACGGAATTTATATTTTAAAGACATCAGCAAAAAAAGAGTGTAATATTGCCAAGTTAGTTGGAGAAAGCGGGAAACCTGTCCAAAAGTTTGGCTCTTCTGATTGCAGTTGCATAAGCCACTTATTTTTCTGGTCGGACAATAGAATAAAAACAGCAGAGGATGCCCTTACGGGGTATGGCTTTGAAATAATGTCAGGGGAAATTTAAAAAATTTCAGGCAGATATAGGCTTATTAGCTTCTTAACTGGTTTAGCACCTCTTTTGATATTCTTTCTACTAGGTCCGAGTAAAGCACTGTTTTTGATTCAGGTTTAAACCTGGGATCCTCTAAACCACAGCTTTCCTCGTCACAGGATATACATAACGATTTTTCTGCTGCGCACATGTTGCTGCTACCAAAAACTCTTAACCTTTCTTTGACAGTATCTTTTACAGCTTCCATTGCTTTTTTGACCATATCTGGATAACTTATGGCGCCAGGCGTTTTTTCAAGATAATCCCTAACCATCTTAACAGCATTCTGTGACATTCCGGTATAGAAATTTATCTTATTTATTCCCAGGCTGATTGCCTTTTTAAAATCTTTATCTGAAATTCCTGAACCCCCATGTAGAACTAAAGGTATGTTTGTGGCATCCTTAATCTTAACTAGCCTGTTAAAATCTAGATTTGGCTCACCTTTATACAATCCATGCACATTGCCAATAGCGATAGCCATTGCGTCAAGGTTAGTTTCTTCCTTAAATTTTACTGTTTCTTCTACTTTAGTAAACAGGGTTTTTTCTGCTTCGTGAGCAGTAGCAGCTTCTTCTCCTACGGCTTCTCCACCAACAGCGCCAATTTCTCCTTCCACGCTTACCCCGACACCATGGGCAGCTTTAACCACTTCCTTGGTTTGCTTTATGTTTTCTTCCAAAGGGTTATGGCTTCCATCAAACATAACTGAGGTAAATCCAGCCCTTATAGCTCTCATGATTGTCTGGAAACTTTGCCCGTGGTCTAAATGCACGCATATTGGTATCCTAACTTTCTTTGCTGCATTGATAATTGCAGGGCCAATTTCTTCAAAATTCAGGTATTTAAAATGCACTTCTGCAACTTGGAGTATTATAGGAGAATTTTCTTCAATTGCAGCGTCTATAAGGGTATCTATTAAGTCTAAATTAGTAATATTAAATGCTCCCACCGCATATTTATTTTCCCTTGCATGATTTAGCAAATCCTTCAGATTAATAAGAGCCATAGTTAGTCCTTTTTGTTATTTACAATAGATGGATAAAATTATATATGGTGTCATTTTTTAAATCAACACCCATAATAATGCAAAATTGGTAAAATATTTTAATAAATGTTATATTCCTGGCAATAATTAAAAAAGGAGCGATCAAATGACAGCAGCATATGTTTTAGTAAAAGCAGAGCTTGGGATGCAAAATGATGCTGTTACTAAAATTAGAAAAATCAAAGGAGTAGAGAGTGCCCACACAGTTACAGGGCCTTATGACCTTATTGTATTTGTGGAAGGAGAAAGCCTAGAAGAATTAGGAAAAACGGTTATCTCCAGAATCCAAAATCTAAAGGTTATAAAAGATACCATGACTTGTATTGTATTAGAACCTACTATATAAATTATAGAAAAAGTATTAGGAAAGGAGTATTGTTGTATGAAACTTATCCCTAAAATAGTAATAGGAGTGATTATCTTTGTAGTTGCCTTAATTGTTCTTATAAATGCGGTTGTGATAGTGCAGGCAGGAAATGTGCAAGTGCTGACCCAGTTCGGGAGAACTGTAGGAGTAACATTTACCCCAGGCGCTCATTTTAAGGTTCCCTTTATACAGAACACAGTAAATTATTCTACCAGGCAGGTAACATATGAAACCAGTGATCAACCTGAAGCAAGCCAGGCAAGTTACACCGATTATTCGGTTGATACTACTTCCTCTGACGGGCAGCAGGTACAGCTAAAATATACCATAAGGTTCTCAATTGACAGCAGCCAGGCAGAATGGGTATTAAATAATATTGGAACCATGGATGAATTGGTGGAAAAAGTGGTAAAAGCAGAGGCGAGGTCCCTTGCCAGAAATATACCCAAGAAATATACTGCCTTCCAGCTTTATTCAGAGCAGGTTTTTGTAGTACAGGATGAATTGCAGAATAGGCTAGAGCCAATATTTAAATCAAATGGAATAATTTTAGACGAATTCCTGTTAAGAAAAATTGATTTTACTGATGAGTACTTTAATGTCCTTGAAGAAAAGCAGATTGCTGAAGAAAGGATAGAGCTTGAAAGAAATGTACTTGAGCAGGAAA
>JBNJCV010000020.1:0-27131 GCA_051744245.1 Actinomycetota bacterium
TTATCCATAACTCTGGTAGTTATGGTGGTAGAAATTATAGGAGGCATTTTTACTGGAAGCATAGCATTGTTAAGCGATGCCGGGCATATGTTTACCCATAGCCTTGCTATTGCCATTAGCCTTGTATCGATGATAATTGCAAGGAAGGAGCCCACGGGGCATCAAACTTTCGGGCTGTACAGGGTTGAGATATTAGCCGCCCTTATAAATGGCTTATTCCTTTTAGGGATTGCCGGTTTCTTTATTTACGAAGCAATTGTGAGGATAGTAAGCCCAAGGCAGATAACGGCTTTGCAGATGATAATAATTGCCGTAATTGGGCTAGCCGTAAACCTTGCCAGCATTTTTATACTTAAAAGCGGGTTTAAGAAAAATTTAAGCGTAAAAAGCGTTTTCTACCACTTGATCGGGGATGCTGTTTCCTCGGTAGGCATTGTTATTGCAGGCATAGTCATTTTTTACACTAACTGGTCGCTGCTGGATCCGATAATAAGTATTGGGATATCTGGGCTGATTATATACTGGGCAATTAGCATAATCAGGGATTCTTCCAGGATATTGCTGGAAATTGCTCCCCGGGGTCTTAATGCTGACATGATAAAGAGGGATTTAAAAAAGAAATTTCCGGAGATTAAAAGATTGGAAGGAATCAGGGTGTGGAGTATTTCAAGTGATATTATTGTCTTAACTGCAAATGTTAAAATTTCTTCAAATTCTGATGAGATATTGGACAAAGTCAAGAAATATTTATGGGAAAAATACGGAATAATTGAGAGCACTATTGAATTAATTTAAAGAAGATGACTGTAAGAAATAAAAATTCGATTCTTGTGTATCCGGGGCTGATTTGGTTTTTTGTTTTCTTTTTGCTTCCATTGTCCGTAATCTTTATTTATGCTTTTACAAAACAGGCCATATCTGCAGGGAGTCTTGAATTTACCTTAGAAAATTTTCTGCAACTGTTCCAAAAAAAACATTATTTAATAATACTATTAAGATCTTTAAAAATAAGCATTATTACCACAGTATTATCTATTATTTTCTCTTATCCTGTTGCGTATTTCCTGGCTAAGAGAACCAGGCATGACAGGGTGCTTATAGTAGTTTTAATGGTTCCGTTCTGGATAAATTATCTCATAAGGATTTTTGCCTGGAAGCTCCTCCTGTCTGAGAATGGAATTTTAAATCAATTCCTGTTGTCTTTAAAAATAATAGATGAGCCCCTAAGGATATTGTATACCCAAACCTCTGTACTGCTTGGCCTGGTATATACTTACACCCCCATGATGGTGCTTCCGTTATATGCTGCCCTTAAAAGGATAGATAATTCTCTGATAGAAGCATCCATGGATTTGGGGGCATCCAGGGCCAGAGCTTTTTTTGATATTACCTTTAAGTTAAGCTTAACGGGAATATTTGCGGGAACACTTCTTGTATTTATCCCCACTCTGGGAACCTTTGTGGTTCCCGCAATACTTGGAGGCACAAGTTCGGTGATGATTGGAAATGTTATTGAAAATCAATTTAATGCTGTAGGCAATTGGAATTTTGGCTCTGCATTTACAGTCGCCTTAGCAGCTCTTTCCATTGCTTTAGTTTTGTTTTACTCTAGGATTTTTGGCCTGGAGTCAATTTACAAGAGGGGGAATTCCTAAAAATGGAAAAGGGAAAGCCGGTTCTGCTATATATCTATACCGCAATGTTTTTCCTTTATATTTTTATCCCTATTATTCTGATTTTTATTTTTGCCTGGAATAAAGGGGAGGGCTACAATTTTCCGCTGGAGGGCCTTACCTGGCATTGGTTTAAGGAATTGCTTGAAGACAGAGTAGCAATTGATGCCATAAAAAACAGCATAGTTATAGCAGTTTCTTCTTCCAGCATCTCAACTTTTTTAGGTTGCCTGTTAGCGGTAGGCATTTTCAGGGGGAGGGCAGGAAAGGCTTTTTTGTTTATAGTTATTTTACTTTTGCCGGTTCTTATGCCCAGCTTGACAATAGCCATATCATCCTTAGTTTTTTTTAGGACCATCCATATACCATTGGGGATTCCCACAGTTATAATTTCACATACATCCATTAGTATGAGCTATGTTTTTTTAATAATAATGGCCAGGATAGAAGAATTTCCTACCGAGTTGCAGGAAGCTTCTATTGACCTGGGCGCTAAATGGGTTATAAGTTTAAGGGATGTTGTGCTGCCTTTTTTAGCACCTTCTTTAATTGCTGGATGGCTTTTTGCGTTTATGATTAGCTGGAATGAATTTATAGTGGCTTATTTCTTAATAGGGAATAATATTACCTTGCCTGTATATATTTTCTCTCAACTGAGGTTTGGCATATCTCCCAAGATAAATGTAATTTCTGTCCTGATTACTATATTTTCATTTACCATAATTTTATTGCTACTGCTCTCCAGAAAGCTATATAGAAAAATTTATGAAAAAAAGATATGATTTATTTTAACTGTTAATATGAAGGTCCGGGGAAAACGTGAAAAAAATTGGAATAATAATTTTAATCCTGTTGGTTGCAATAGTATTTTATGCTGCTGGATGCAATAAACCTGCTGTGTCTTCCAAAGAGTTGATTGTGTATGTTTGGGACGGATACCTTCCAGAAAGGATAATAGAGCAGTTTGAGGAAGAATCAGGCATTAAGCTAAGCGTTAACCTTATATCCGATAATGCGGCAACTTTTAATCTGCTTAAAAGCGGGGGAAAAGCAGATCTGGTAATGCCTACACAGAATCAGGTAAACAGGTTCTATATTGAGGATTTAGCTATACCCCTAGACTTGGACAAGCTGGAAAATTATAAAAATGTTTCCGAATCTTTTAAAGGGCAGGACTGGAGCAGGTGGGACGGAAATAATTTAGGTTCGGGGGATACATATGTAATCCCCTATATTTTTGGAACCAGCGGTATGGTTATAAATACAGGTAAATATACTCAACCAATCGAAGGTATGGGGTGGGAAGTGTTATTTGAACCAGAGTTAAAGTCCAGGGTTTCTTCAAGAAATTCTGCAGAGTCCCTTATGATTTGCATGGACCTATTGGGAATACCCAGAAGTGAATTGATGGCTAACCCTGAGGCTACCCTTGAGAAGATAAAGGACAAAGCAATAGAGCTGAGGAATAATGTATTGAAATTTTATAATACCGGAGCAGAAGTGCTGGACCTATTAGAAAATGAAGAAGTATGGGTTGCCCACATATGGGATGGGGGAGCAAGAAAACTTGCAGCTTCAGATCCCAAGTTTAAATATGTTCTGCCTTCCAGCGGAGGTTTTGGGTGGACGGATACTTTTATGATCCCTTCTTCTGCTGCCAATGTGGAAGGCGCTTATGAATTTATTGATTTTATGTTAAAGCCTGATATTGCTGCTATTGTGCTGGAAGAAGGCGGTTTTACCACTACTGTCAAGGGTTCAATTGACCTTGCTGAAGGCATTGATAAGGAGCTTTATGTATTTACGCCTGAAGAATTGTCCAGTCTTAAATGGCAATTAAATTATCCCCAGGAAGTTGTGGATGCTTATATAAGTTTTTGGGAAGAATTATCAACTATAGAATAAAATATGCCATATATTGTAGAACTTAAAGGAATTACAAAAAAATATGGCAGGATAGTTGCTGTTGACAACATTGACCTAAAAGTTAAAGAAGGGGAATTCTTTTCCCTTTTGGGCCCTTCAGGATGTGGTAAAACAACCACCCTCCGGATAATAGGAGGGTTTGTAGCACAGGATAGCGGAACTGTAACCATAGACAATAACCTGATGAAAAATATATCCCCGGATAAGAGGGATACCAGCATGGTTTTTCAGGATCTGGCTTTATTTCCTCATTTAAGTGTCAGGGAAAATATTGTTTACGGGTTGAAGAAAAGGTCTTTTGCCAGAACTAGAATAGAAAGTGAATTTTATAAAATAATTAAGCTGGTAAACCTGGAAGGCTTGGAAAACAGGAGAATCGCTGAACTGTCAGGAGGCCAGAAGCAGAGGGTAGCTCTGGCCAGGTCCCTTATAGTAAATCCCAAAATCCTCTTGCTGGATGAGCCACTGGCATCACTGGACAAAAAATTGAGAATTTCCATGCGGAAGGAACTTAAACAGATACAGCGCAAAACAGGGACAACTTTTTTATATGTTACCCATGACCAGAGCGAAGCCCTTACCATGTCTGATACTTTAGCAGTAATGAAAGCAGGAAAAATTATACAATCAGGCACTCCAGACGACATTTATAATAATCCGGTTAATACATTTACAGCTGATTTTATTGGGGCAGGCAATTTTATAAAATTAAAAAATATTAAAAAACAAAACAGCAGGTATATACTAACTACTGAAAAAAACGGGAAAATATTGTCCGATAAAGGACTATTCAAATATGGAGATAGTTCTACCCTTTATTTTTTTATAAGGCCTGAGAAAATAAAGGTATCTAAAGTGCCTGTATGCCAGGGCAATTGTTATAAAGGGGTGGTAAGGAGCTCAATCTTTGAGGGTCCTGATATCAGGATTGCTATATATAATCCCGAAGTAGGAGAACTGACTGCAGAAATTAAAAATGACAGCGCTGTTAAAAATTACCGGGAAAACGATAAAGTATTTTTTTACTGGAACTATAACGGAGGCATAATTTTAAAGGGTAACTAATCTTTCTATGTTGGTATCCTTTCTGTGTATGGCTATATTAATTCTTCAAAAAAATAATGGCTATAATTATTTAAATTACTGTGATAAGTTTTTACCAAAGCATAAAAGAAGAAAGGTAACAGGGATGAATGGCAAAAAAAGCAAAGTATATTTTATTAATTCTAAACAAAAGAAAAACAGGGATTTAATAAAAACCATAGGTGATGCTTTTGATAAAACTGGATTGTTTAAAAAAATGCAAGAAAATGATAAGACAGCGGTTAAGATGCATTTTGGGGAAATGGGAAATTTCTCTTCTATTAGGCCGGTTTTTATAAAAAAAATTGTAGAGAAAATAAAAAGTTATGGCGGTTCCCCGTTTCTTACAGACAGCAATACTTTATATTATAGGAAGAGACATAATGCCATAGATCACTTAATGACTGCTTCCACCAACGGGTTTAATATTGGTAGCATGGGAGCTCCCATAATAATTGCTGATGGATTACGCGGCAAGGATTTTAAAACGGTAAAAATAAATGGTAATTATTTTAAAGAGGTATTTATTGCAAGCTCTATATTCCATGCTGATTTTATTGTAGCCGCTTCCCATTTTACTGCCCACCCCCTTGGAGGATTCGGGGGAGCCATTAAGAACTTAGCTATGGGCGGTTCTGCTGTTAAGGGTAAATTCCAGCAGCATTCCGAATTTGTACCTGGCCTAAAGGAGGATCTATGCAGATTGTGTGGTAGTTGTATTGAAACATGTAACCACGGGGCAATTGAAAAAGGAGACAGCAGCATTTATTTTATCTCTGATAATTGTGTTGGGTGCGGGGAGTGTATTACCGAATGTAAATACGGAGCAATACATCCCAAATTTAAAAAAGAGGTAAAAAAACTACAGGAAAAAATGGTTGAATACCTGATGGGAATTGTAAAAGAAAAAGAGGGCAAGATTGTATATATTAATTCTTTAACTGATATAACTCCGCATTGCGATTGTACTTCTTTCTCTGAGGTTCCATTTGTTTCAGACCAAGGCATATTAATCTCAGGTGATCCCATAGCGATTGATAAGGCATCAGTAGATATTATAAATTCGGCTCCCTTTAATACAGACAGCCCTTATAGGAAAAAGGGAGAGGGAAAAGATAAATTTGAAATAATTAATGAAGATGTAAGTTGGAAATACCAGATTAGCTACGGGATGGAAATGGGAGTGGGAAATAGTGGATATGAGATTATAGAGATTTAAAGAAAGTTATTAAAAAGGAAAGTTGAATAAATAGGTGAAAAAGATAAAATCAGGGCAGAGTAACTAGAAAAATATTTTGTCCCTATCTTCTATCCTCAGCCAGCTATAGAGTTCCTCAAGCTTGGAATTCAAAAATCTATTGTCTGGCTGTTGGAGGACTTTTCTGTCGAACCCATTAACAGCATACTTTACGAATTCCTTCAATATAGGGGCGATTTTCCTGTTTTTATTTTCTGCTACCAATATCAGGACTTCTATGAAAGTGGCAATTATGGAAATGTGGTCTTGGGAAAAATTTAAAATTTTATAAAAACTTGCATAAATTATATCCTCAAAAGACCTTTCGTCAAGTATGAGACGTAGGTTGCCTTCTTGGTCATAGAAATATTTTCTCCCCTGGCAGTAATTGCATATCTTGGTTAATATAATTCCAATGTTCCGAATTGCCAGCATAGCAGTGTTGGGATCATTTATACTTGGCGAAATAGCTCGGAGGGCAATTTCTTCCAGCTTCTGGATTCCAAAATCCAGGTCCTGTATAGTACTTTTATAATTACCAATATTAATATATTTAGAGTAACTTTCTCTTATTTTTTTATCTTCTTTAAAATTCCAAATTGTGATATAGGGTGTGGACTGGCTTACATAATCTCCAACTTTTTTTGTAGTTTCAATTATTATATCCTTTCCCTTTGCATACTTTATCAGACCTTCAATATCAATATACTGGATGTGGCCATATTTGTGGGCGGTTACCTGTTTAGAGTTTCTTTTATGCAGATTTATAATTCCTTCCCTTACATTTGATAAAATTTTTCCATTGTTCTTTAAGCTTTTAATATTCTTTTGTTTTCTTTTTAAGGTAGCCAATATTTCTTGGCTTAAATCTTCAACTAAATTATTAATTTGTATGGAGTTTGTTATATATTGAAGAAACCTTATAAAATAGCCTATGCTAATAAGAGACAATATTATGGCAAAGAAAGGGGAAAAAACAAAGGTTTCAGGCTCCCTTTCGTGCATAAATAAAAGGGAAACTATGGAATAAGTAAACCCTGATATAAATACCCCTAGCACTATTTGGGTAAGCTTGTCGGATATAAAGTTCTGGAGCGTCCTGGGTGAAAACTGAGAAGAATATATTGACAGCACCACCATTATTGTAGAGAAAGTAATGGTGGTCATTGTTAGGAGCGCAGTGGCAATAACTGTTAGTATTGTCCTTCCCAGAGTTACGCCGGTAAGAGCAAAAGCTGGTAAAAACTTCTGGAAATCTTCCTGGAAGGTAGTATCAATGGTGACGGTAATAAATGATAGAACTATGGAGCCAAAAATAAACAGGCTGGGGACAAACCATATGCTTTCTTTATACCTGAGTATTATTTTCCTAAACAATTTTTACTTTCATTGTATTTATTTTTAAAACATTTTTCTTTTTAAGATTCTATAATTTTATAATATTTTTAAGTTTTTTTTAACTTCCCTAATATTTTTTTCACTGCTTTTTATTGTTATATATTATAAAATAATATAAGAAGTAAATTTTAAAAGGAAAGGGATGTAAAATGAATATTTTTAATAGAATTATTGTGGTTATATTGCTGCTATTTTTAGTTGTTTTTTCAATTGTATCTTTCGTTAACATGTTTGCAAATTTATACAATATTTCCGATATAGCTGACAGGATTGTAAATTATGTGGCGAGTGCAAACCAATTTATTCTGGCTCTGGTATTATTGTTGATTGTGATTGTGGGGTTAGTCATTCTCGTATTTGAATTTTACAGGCGGAAACCAAAAGCTGCAAATATTTCAAAGGATCAATCAGGAAAGACAATGATAACCCTTAAAACAGTGTCTAAGCAGATAAGAGAGAAATTACTCCCCCTTGAAAATGTTATTGATCCTAAAGTAAAAGTTATTCCTAAAAAAGAAGGGATAATGATAAATATATATTCTAATTTGGTAAAGGGAGATAATGTAGCAGACAGGACCCAGGAGATAAGAAGAGCAGCTAGTGATTTTGCTTCCAAGGAATTAGGGTTTAGAGTACTTAAGACCAATTATACTGCAACCGGCTTTATTACCAGAAAAGAGGAAAAGGAAAAGGAAGAGGAAGAGAAAGAAGTGGAAATAAAGGAAACACCAGAAGAGGAAAAACAAGAAAAGCCTGATACCGGAGAAGAGTAGAGGGTCAAGAGCTGGTGTATGAATTGATTACTTCTTAGACAACAGCCTTTTTAAGTTAAGTTTTTTGTATTCTAAGGTTTGCCTGTATAAAAATGCTTAATATATTTAGTAGCATAAATTGAAAAAAAATAGAGGGCAAGGGAAAACAAAAAAGGTTGAAGAAAAGAAAAAAAAGAAAGAAAAAGAATATTTGCAATAATAGGTATTGCTACCAGTCTGGCAATTATAATAATTATTATAATTTTACTTCTCTTAACTTTTTGCCGCAATAAGGACATAGAAGAGGAAGTTATTGAAACAGAAGAAGAAATCGATGTAGCAGTAAAAACTGAAACCGAAAGCTTAGTGATTGAAGAAGACACAAACGGAAGCTAAGAAGATTTAGAAGAAGAACCTGGAAGAAGATCCGTTGCCTGATATTGTACAGCCAGAGGAAATAGCTGAAAAAGAGCCTGAGGCGGATGAAGAAATAATTGAGGTTGTACCAACTATATTTCTTGAAATTATTGAAGGACCTCTTTATTCTTCTGTTGACAGTGTTTGCTATTATAGGGTAGAGGCTACTATGAGGGGCACTCAAAGCCCTGAAATTGAATGGAGCAAGGATGACAGTTTTGCAGCTTTCGGGGAAAACATTGCGCAGGTAAATTTGCATGATATCAATGAAACTTATACTTTAGTTTCTACAGCAGAGAATGTTGCCGGGACAGCTACAGATTCTATAGAATTAAGTTGGGGATGTAACTGCCCGCCAGTTATAGATGAAATTACATTAAGGGGAGACCATTATACAGAAGTAGAATATATGGTTTCAGTTTCGGCCTCTGATCCAGATGGCGATGTCCTTAGCTATAGCTGGAGTGGGGATATGGGAACAATTGAAAACCCCGAGACAAATCCCATTGAGTGGAAAGCGCCAGATGAGCCAAGCACTGTAAATATAGCTGTAATAGTTACTGATGGCAGAGGAGGAACAGACTCCATGACCGAATCTGTAGAAGTAATTGAGATGAATAAACCACCTGAAGCTGGTAAAATAGAAATCTATGAAAAAGGAGATACCACTCCTGTAAAATTTGTTTTCACAGATCAGGAATATGAATTGTTTATAGAAGCTTCTGACCCCAATGATGACCTTTTAAGCTACGCTCGGGAAGCCAGCGGGGGAGCAGTCGATAATAAAAATATGAATCCCGCAATTTGGACAACCCCATCATCAATGGGAGATTATGTTATAAAAGTGAAAATCAGTGATGGTAAGACCGGTTCAATAGAAAAAACCAAAACAATAGAAGCAAAGCACTATATCTATTAAAATATCCACCTAAGATGTCAGAATAAGTTATATCTAAAAGGTTACCATAAAATAGATTGCCTAATGCACTAAAAGGGTGGGGCAACAGGTTTCTAAATTGTTATAAAAATGAAACTTATGTTTATTTAAATTTTTTTCTAAGCTTTTTTAGTTTGGAGTTAAGGTCATCTTTTGATTTCCTATTATAATTTCTGCTACTATTATCTCTAGAAAAGTTTCTATCTTTTCTTTCTTTTGCTTCATTTACAATGATAGTCCTGTCCTTAAAGGAAGACTGGTTAAATTTTTCCATAGCCTTTTTTGCTTCTTCTTCTGTTTCCATCTCCACAAAACCAAAACCTCTAGATTTGCCATCAGATCTGGTTATAACCTTGGAGTAGGTGACTTTTCCTTCGCTTGAGAATAAATCTTCAAGCTCTTTGTCAGTAGTAGAGTAATCTAAATTCCCTACATATAGCCTTTTATTCATTTAGTTGTCCTTTCTCTTTGATAATTGTTACTAATAGGCGTTAAGGTCGCAAAAAGGAAAATTAATAAAATTAAAATGTGAAGTTAGCGGGTAAAGTATTTTTTTTAATTATTGTCTTTTGCTGATACCTACTTTTGCTTAAATTAAATAACAGATAAACATTATATACAATTATTAAATTAATGCAAATTTCCTTCAGTTCTAGCTGTTACAATCGGTATGCTGTAAGCTTTATTTTTCTTTTTCTATTACTTTATTGATTTCATTTAATTTTTGTTTAATTTCTTCCAGGTCTTTTTGTGTTGGAACATCAAAACGGCTTAAAATTTCTTCAATTTTTGATTCAAATTCTTTTTCTTTAGCTTCTTTCCTTATAATTCTTCTTTTTTTAATATCTTCTGATGTTTTTTTTATATTATTTATTATCTTTTCTTCAGCTTTTTTATCTAGTTTTTCTCCCTTTTTTACTAAGTCGTCTATGGTCTTGTTGGCTTTTTCCTTTATTTCTTCACTATTCTCTTTTGCCTTTTCCGTAAGCTCTTTTATAAATTTCTCCTGCTTTTCTTTTAGCAGGTCACCTTTTTTTACTAGGCCTTTTGCAATATTCTTAGCCTTTTCGTAGCTTAAGCTAGCAATACCTAAGCTTGCAAGGTAGGCTTTTTTAGGTTTAGACATGTTAATCCCCTCCTTTTTTTATATATAATGATAATATGTTTTTGGTTTTATAGATATGTAAATTTTAATTATTTGCAAGGGTTAGATTTTGCAATAGGTAACTAATGGCGAAACTAAGTGGATAGTAAAAAGTTAATTACATGCTTATTTGTTTTTTAAATTTAGGGCAAATTTTTTAGCATCTTCCAGATCCTGGCTATTAGGCCTCCCCTTATTAATACCTTCCGGGCTTAAAGCAGTATCAAAACCTAAACAGCTGAATTCACCAATAACTTTTAAACCCTTGTTTTTAAGTTCCCTTTTAAAATAATTGTGGGCTTTGGCACTATATGTTTTAGATCCGGTAGTTGAGAAAATAAAGACTTTTTTGCCATTTTGGTTTGGCAGCTTTCTAACAATTCTATATAAATCTTCATGCAAATTACCGTGATAAACTCCCGAGCCCAACCCTATAAGCTGGTAATTATTGAGTTGGTTTGACCCTATATCTTTAGCTTCTTTTATTTCAGAGTCTAAGTTTTTAGCAATAACTTCTGCTATTTTTTTTGTATTATTATGGTGTTCTGAATGATATATTGTTATTGAATTCATGACCCTCCTTCATATGTAAAATATTTTTTTAAAACAGTAATATGATATTAATGAGAAGTCTGGTTAAACATTCTACCATAAATATGAGATTTTTTTTTAATTTGTATGTAAAAAATATAGAATAAGGATTTAATAATCCCTATTTTATGAAATTAACAATGTTGAATTTACTAAATTTACTAAGGACATAGAAATTTTACTAAGGAAATAGAAATGAAAGCAGTATTTGGTTATATTTAATGCCCATGGATTAGAAAGCCCACCATAAATTTAAGGAAAACTATGTAAAATAATTAAAAAATAGGTAAATTAGCAGCAGGGTAGCGGTGCCTTCGAAATAAAAGAAATTGAAAGCACGGTTAAAAATAATTTCATTTAAATTGGTGAATTTATACTGTTTTTGAAAGGGCGGTGGTTAACAGGTAAGGTGAAATACACCCACAACTTTATTGCTCTTACTTTTGTTGAATTCTTTAACTGCTTGTTTTGTATTTTTTATAATATATTTAATCCCCAAACTTTCTAGATGCTCTATCAAGCTTTCATCTACTTTTATGAGGCCATTTGCCCCAGTACCAATAATTAAAGTATCAGGCCGGTATTCAAGAACGTCTTTTAAGTCTTCCTCTAATAGCAGGTGACCTTTCTTTCTCCACCATTTAGACTTAACTTGGTCAGGGAATAATTTTAAATCGGACCGGTATCTTGTCCCATCGATTACCATATTTCCAAAACTATATGAATCAATCAATGTTTACCTCCTTCCATTGCTAGTATTATTATAGCTAAAAGCAATTTTTTGACAAAATTGCTTTAAATCTGATAAATTTTCCCAGATTATGGACAAAAAAGATATTTAATAGCGGGAATAGATGATACCACCAAGTGCCTGTATTGGAAGCATCTTTATGGCTAGGGTGTTGGTAGACCGTAAAATAATTAAGTACTGGAGATCTATTGGAGTAAGAGATAGTAAAATAATAGCCTCAGAGAAAAGGCAGGAATTGGCCAGGGAAATAAAAGACACGATTGTTTTTGGTCTGTAAAAGATATTACTCCCGAAAATTTAGCTGGGGACCAGTTAAATTTAAATGACCTGGAAATGGTTACTACTTTTGGCATACTAAAGGATCATGGCAATAATTATGTGATAAGAAAAGTATTCATTGACAATTGGGAAGTAAATCTTAAAAGGTTTAACCTAAGATTCGATAAACTGGGAGGGAGGGGTGTAAATAAATTGCCTGGTACAAAATTATTGCTTCCCACAAAGCAGAGGGTAAATACACTGTGGTGGGCGCTGTGTTTCTTTTAGCTAAAACCGGCTCAGATAGGTAGTATAGAGAGTATAGAAAAATTTATGGAGATTTTGGAAGCGGAAGTCCTGCTAACCCGAAAACCCGGTATTATAAGGACTAGCTGGTCAACGTTCAATGGAATCTCCAAGCTGGAAAATATTGATGAAGGCCGTATACTTGTGAAATATAAGAAGAAATGGTAATTTTATTTTTCAAAAATACAGTTAAAATATTTTAGTTCTTTACTGCCGCATTTTATACCTGTTGAATATGATTCATTCCTAAAATGGCTCTTAATTTCTAGTAAGCCTTTATTTTTTTCTAAAAAAGATTGCATCAATTCTACAGAAATAGCAGCCTCTTTTGCTCCCATTTTGTATAGTTCGATAAAAGAGCTGTTAAAGATTTTATCTTTAAAACACGGGTGATTCCATTTATTATTTTTAAGATTTAGGTAATCAGCTTTTTTATTAAAGGACCTGGGTAGCATTGAGGAAGTAATTTGTCCATTTTCTCCCAGCAGTATTTCTATTATTTTATAAACTAACCATTTCAGGCCATAAGGGTCCCTTAATGATTTCAGGATATCGTACATATCTGAAATTGCTGTTAATAGCTGGGATTCCTTTATGTCGGTTTTGTAAACTTTATTAAGTATAAATTTATAATAATCTAACAGGGAACCAGTATATTTGGTGTACTTTTCAATTAATTTATAGCCCCGGAATTTATAAGGGCTCTTATAATTTTTATTTTTTAGCATTAGCAAGTCAATAATACTTTCTAGTTTCCGGTGATAGGTATGGTATTTTTTAGTCTCAGCTGTATTTTTATATATACCTGCTAGATAATGAATTAAGGGATGGGCAGTTTTATCTAGCCTGTAGTGGCAGATATAACCAGCCATGTATACGCTAAGGTCATCAAAGAGGTCCTGGCAGCTCTCATTAGTTTTTATGTACTTCAAGCTTTCAATAAAAAAGTCCTGGACTTTGCTGTCATGTATGGTTAAGCCAAGCTTGCTTAAGCCGTCATCTTTGGTCCAAGGCTTTGCCCGGTAATAAAAGAAAATGTCCGGGCCTTGGGAGCCTAAAAAATAAAGGGTTTTTCTTTTACTTATTTTCTGCTTTAAGTTGATATTCTTTATCTTTTTTAATACATCTTCTGCAAAAAAGCAATGGGTCAAAAATGCAGGCATCTTTCACCTATTTTTTATTTTAATAACTAAAATTAACAGATTAAGCAACTTTTTAAAAGGTTTTTAGCTCCCAATTATTTTTAAAGTTTTAAAAAAAGATTGAGAAACAAAATAATAATTTAGAAATGTAAATGAATAGGAACCTTTTGATTTTATTTTACGGGCATTACAGATGAGCCCTCATACCCATTTTAGGCACTATTTCCTTTGATCATAGATATTGCCTAAAAGCAAATAATTAGCTTTTTTCTTGTTTTAATTTCTCAATCTCTGAAGCAAGTTTTTCCACAGAATCAAAAATGCAGTCGATAGCTTTAAGGGCAAAGTCGCTTTGGTATATGTCAAGGCCCATGTTTGATTCTGTAAATTGAAGTTCACTTTTTAAAATAAACTTCTGGCATTTAATATATTCTTCTATTTCACCCATAATTGAATCCTTTTAGATAAATTATAACAAAATTTACAAGGTTTAATAAGATATTGCAGAAATTTAAGTTTTTTTATTATCCCTTCTTAATATATAATAATTTTATATATTCATAATATTTTATTTTATTAGATGATGCTTTTCATAAGAAATTACAAAGATTATCATAAAATTCTAAAAATAAAAAAAATAGCTTGAAATAACGTTATATTGTTATTATTATATACTAAATTTATTTTATTGGATAAAGAAAGAGAGGAAGAATAGATGCCAAGAAAGAAGGAAAGTAAAAGAAAATATAAAAAAGTGGGAATAGATAAGCTTAATAGCATAAGCGCTTTAGAGATTGAAATAATGAAAATAGTATGGGAGCAGAAAAATGTTACTGTAAGAAAGGTACACGAGACTATGCTGAAGAAAGAAATACAGGAAAACAAGGAAGAATTTACTCCTTACACTACTGTTATGTCTACCATGACTGCATTAGCTGAAAAAGGGTTGTTGAAGCAGGATAAGAGTGAAAAAACATATATATATTCAGCTAATGTTGATAAAAAACAACTTTCTAAAAGCATAATAAAGTCAGTAGCTGAAAATTTATTGGAGGACAGCGCAAAAGATTTTGTTGCGAAATTTTTAGATGACACCAAAAACATTTCCAGGGAAGGTATAGATAAGCTACTTGAGGAAATAGATCAATATTAATAACTTCTCCAAGAAGTAAATATTGATGATATTTATAGATATAATTTTCAATTATATAATTCCAATAATTTATGATAGTTTTGCCAGCCTGGTTTTTGCCTTAGTTTTTCTTTTCATCTTCAGGATTAAGGATTCCAGCCTCAGAATCATGTTTTTATTTTTACCGTTGGTAAAGCCTTTTGTAATACTATGCGAGGAAATAAATATCGGTAGCGGGGATTTAAGAATGCCGGTTGCTTTAGGGGGCTTAAGGTTTCCAGATCCCCATAATATAGTAGGAAGGTTTGAAAACGAGATTGCAATATTTTCTGATTTAAACCATATAATTATTTTCATTATTTTTTCTACTATAGGCTTTATACTTATACTCAGGTGGATACATTTATTCTTTTTCTACAGAAGCTTGGCCTATGAAGAGAAGGTTGGCAGGAAAGATGTGCCTGAAATATATTCAATTATAGATAATTATGCACAGAAGATTAATATAAGAAAACCCGATGTAAGTCTAACTCACCGCAGTTATTTTTCCCCTTTTATGATAGGCACCAAAAGATATACATTAGTCTTATCTCCAGTGTTGCTGGAGCTGTTGTCTGAACAAGAGAAGGAAACCTTAATCCAGCATGAATTATCCCATATAAAAAGACATGATAACTTAATTGGATGGCCAGCCCTTATATTAAGGGATATTCTTTTTTTCAACCCTTTTTCGCATATAGCCTATGCTCTTATAAAAGAGGAACAGGAAAAAGGCAGTGATAAATTATTATTGAAATATTCGGGCAAACCTGCCAAAGAGATAGCAAGCAACATATTGAATGCAATAAAGAAAATAAAGTTAAGCTCAGAAAAAAGTTTTAGGACGGTTCCGGCGGAAGGCTTAAAGTTTTCCCCCATGGTGAAAGTAAATATGAGAAGGATAAGAAACAGGGTTGTATTAATACTTAATACCAATAAAGATAGGATAAGCAGTAGGCTATTTACCAAGATAGTGATGACTGTTTTGTGGATATTTTTCTTATTAATTCAGATATTAATAGTAGTAAGAATAGATGACAAATTAATATTCTTAAGATAAACACCCTGGCTTATATTCTTTTTATAATTTTTTTTATATATTATTTGCTATAATACCCACAATAAAATTTTTGGGAAAGGGGTATTTTTTGAGATCAATTAATAAAACCAAGGATTTATGGAACAAGGACCAAACTTTAAAAAACCTTAAAGCGGAAGATGGTCCAATGTGTTGCTGGTTTTGGTGCTGGTTTGGCTATGCGGGTAGAAAATAGTAGATGGGCTTGGAGCTAAGCAAGTACAATTTTTCCAGAAAGATTAACCAAAATTATACCCTTATTAACAACACCCTAACCGGGGCAGTGGACATTATAGAAAACAGGATCTGGGATTCTGTTAGGAACCCTGCCCATATCTGCTCCAACCTTCTCTCTAGCTTAATGGAGAGAGGGTATCTTTATTCTGACCTGAAAGAAGAAGAAAAACTATTTAAAAAAATCTTTAACAGCTACTTAAAAAAAGCAAAATCCAGGCCAATTAGATATGTTTTTTGTCCAACTTACCAGTGTAATCTCAATTGTTCTTACTGTTTTGAAAAAGCTCTACCGCAAAAATCAATGGACACGGAAATGCTGGGAAGAGCCATAAAAGCTGCAGAGATTATATCAGAAAACCATTCCAACAGAATGGAAGCAGTAGAGCTATTTGGAGGTGAACTACTGCTTTTAAAAGGTAAGCCGTTAGTTGGAAAGATTTTAGAATTTGCTGCCCGTAAAGACACCATTATAACTATTGTAACCAATGGAGTAAAAGTTCATAGATTTATTGATGTTTTAAAACCGTATAGGGAAAATATTGAAATGCTGCAGATTACAATAGACGGTCCCAGCCAAATACATGACAAAAGGAGAAAATACCTTACAGGAAGGGGAAGCTTCAGTGAGATCGTAAACGGTATAAGCCTGCTATTAGAAAGCAGAATAAACACCAATGTGCGGATAAACATAGACAAGTCCAATATTGGATCATTGCCAGAACTTTACCATTTTATTGATAGGGAAGGTTGGCTGGACCACCCAAATTTTTCTATAAGGCTGGCAGAAGTTACCGACCATAGCAGTATAGAATATACTGGCAACCTTATAGAGCCTGAAAGGCTATTAGAAAAGCTGATAAAAGTATACAGGGAGCACCCTTATCTTGAGGAACTGTTTGGCTACTATATTTTTAAGCCGTTAAGGCATCTGTTGGACATACTTGGTGGTGGCCCCAATGTTTCACCGAAGGTTCTTAATTGTGAAAGCAATTTGCTGGAATTAAATATTTTCTGCCCTGATGGCCTAATATATGTTTGCGGGGAATCTATTGGCAATCCCGATATGGCCATAGGCAGGTTTGAACCTTTCCTGGAATTTTTTGAGGATAAAAAAGACTTATGGATTGGAAGGAATGTGCTGAGTCTGGAGGAATGCAGGAATTGCAATTTTGCCCCGATTTGTGGCGGAGGCTGCATGTATTCTTCAATCCTAGTCCATGGGGATTGCAGGAAGCCTGTATGTGAAAGGTATAAAGAGGTCCTAGATACATATATTGATTACAAGGGTAGCGAAATACTGAATAAATTTTTAAGTAGCTAAACCAGGGTATTCCATCTTTCTACATATTAAAGTAGCCTAATTTTTCATTTTACCCAGAAATAGTATAATTATAAGAAATCTCTACCAGGGATGTCAGGTTTATGATATCTGGAATAAAGGAGTTTAAGTGGAGAAGGCAATTTTATATGCAACAAGATATGGGTGCACTGAACAATGCTCAAATATTCTTGCCGGCTATATTTCTGGAGAAGTGGAATTAAAGAATTTGGGTAAAGAAAATGTAGATGTGGATAAATATGATATAGTAATAATTGGAGGATCAATAAGTGCCGGAAAAATTAATAAAGAAATAAGCAGCTTTTGCCAAAATAATTTAGAGGCACTTCTAAACAAAAAAATAGGCTTGTTTCTATGCTGTCTGAGGGAAGGGGAAGAAGCAGAAAAGCAATTCAGGGATGCATTCCCTGAACAGCTTATAAAAAAGGCAGTAGGAGTAGGCTATTTCGGGGGAAGAGTTTCTTTTAAAAAATTAAATTTCTTTTTTAGGAAGATGATGAAAAAAATGCTAGAGACTGATAAGGATGTTTCTACTATAAAGGAAGCAAATATAGAGGAATTTGCAAATAAGATAAACAGGATTACATAGATGAAAATAGAGTGGGGAATTATAAAAAAAGCAGCCCTTATAACTTCAGGCTCATTGTCGTTAGGGTTGGGGGTTCTGGGAATTTTTTTACCAATACTTCCCACCACTCCTTTTCTTCTTTTATCTGCTGCCTGCTATGCAAATAGCTCCAAAAAATTCCATAGGTGGTTATTGGGTAATAAGGTTTTTGGTAAATATATAAAAGATTACAAGGAAAAAAGAGGGTTAACTTTAAAAACCAAAATAACTGCCATAACTGTTTTATGGCTAACCATATCCTGCTCGGCTTTTTTTGCGGTAGATATTATATGGGTTAAATTTCTTTTATTTTTGGTTGCAATTGGAGTTACCATACATCTTATTTATATAAAGACAATAAAGCCATAGGGGGAAAACTGCTTTCAATCGGTATAGATGTTGGCGGAACTTTTACTGATTTCGTAGTATATGACAGCAATAAGAATAAGGTAAAGGCCTTTAAGGTGCTTTCCAACAAAACCCATTCCTGGGATCCGGTAATACAGGGATTAAGGGAGATAAATTCCAGTGGGAAAATAAGGGATATCAGGCATGGAACCACTGTAGGAACAAATGCTATTATCGAAAGGAAGGGCAGCAAAACCGCCCTTATAACCACCAAAGGATTTAGGGACTTATTAGAAATAGGTAGGCAAAAAAGACCTGAACTTTATAATCTCCGTGGCAGAAAACCAGAGTCATTAATTAGCAGGGATTGGCGGCTGGAGGTAGAAGAGAGGGTTGATGCTGGGGGCAAAGTGATTATTCCTTTAAATGCTAATGATCTTGGAGCTGCTATAGGAAAAATTAAGCAAGGAGGTATTGAGTCAGTAGCGGTTTTGTTCTTGCATTCATATGCTAACAATAATCATGAGAAGAAAGCCGCTAAAATTATAAAGGATAAGTTTCCATCTGCCTATTTGGCTGTATCCTCTGAGCTTATACCTGAATTCAGGGAATATGAAAGATTAACTACAACTGTGCTAAATGCATATTTAGGACCTGTGCTTATAAATTACTTATCTAAACTAGTTAAAGGAATTAAAGAAATTAGAAGCGGTGCCCCCATATATATTAGTCAGTCAGATGGAGGGATTAGCTCTCCCAAAAGCATTGCCAGCTTTCCTGTAAGGACTGCTTATTCCGGACCCAGTGCAGGGGTGGTTGGTTCAGCTGCACTGGCTGAAGAAAAGAAAATAGGGGGGAACATAATCTCACTGGATATTGGTGGTACCAGCACTGATGTGTCATTGATAAAAGATTTTAAGCCTGTTAAAACTGTGGAAAAAGAGATTCTAGGCTTCCCCATAAAATTTCCCACTATTGATATACTGACAATTGGAGCAGGGGGAGGTAGTATCGCATCTGTGGAATATGGCCACCTTAAGGTGGGTCCTGGAAGCGCTGGGGCAAATCCCGGCCCTGCTTGTTACGATAGAGGAGGCAGTGAACCTACAGTAACTGATGCAAATCTTATCTTGGGGTTAATGGGCGAGGATGCTCTACTGGGAAATAAGATAAGGCTGGACAGGCAAAAAGCAGAAAAAGCTATAAAGGAAAAAATTTGTTATCCTTTTGACTGGAGCATAGAAGAGGGGGCCTGGGCAATTAATAGGATAGTTTCCGATAATATTTCCAATGAAATCCGCAAGATTACTTTATCTCAAGGGATAAATCCCGGAAGCTTGAAAATGGTAGCATATGGTGGGGCTGGCCCTATGCACGCTGCTGATATTTGCAGGGATCTGGGGATAGCAAATGCAGTAATTCCTGCAAATCCCGGTGTTTTTTCAGCTACAGGCTTGTTTAGCTGTAATAAAACTATGGATTTTGTAACTGCTTATAGCAAATACGGCAAGGCTGGGCTGGAAAAAGCAATAAAAGAGCTGCGCATTAAGGGTAGGCGATGGTTTGGAAAAGAAAACATACCCAAGAGCAGTCAAAAGATGGCTTTCTCAGCTGATATGAGGTACCGGGGACAGAATTATGAAATAAATGTGCCCATTCCCAGCTTAAATATGGGAAATGATATAATTTGGAATAACTTGGCGGAAAGCTTTAATAAAAAACATTTGCAGGTTTATGGCCATTTTAAAAAAGGGGTAGCTATGGAGGTAGTAAATATTAGGTTAAAATGCATTGGCAGGTCCAAAATAAAGGTCAAACCTAACTTTATGCCAAAGGGCAAGGGAGCACCGGTGAAGGAGCATAGGGACATTATGTTTCTGAATTCTAGGGAAAGAATAAGGGCCCCTATATATGATAAAATGAGGATGGATGCGGGCAGGAAAATAAAGGGGCCGGCAGTTATTGAACAAGTAGATTCAACCATAGTAATACCTCCGGGAGATTCTGCTGTAATGGAGAAGGATGGGGGCTTGGTTATAAATATATTCAAGGGACAAAATGGATAACACGGGCATTGTTGTGTTGCAGGTAATACAGAACAGGCTGAAGGCAATAGCAGAATTAATGGGACAAGTGCTGGTAAGGAGTGCTTTCTCTGCAAATATTAAGGAAAGAAGGGATTGCTCTACTGCCATATTTGACAAAAGGGGACAGTTAATAGCCCAGGCAGAGCATATACCTCTGCACCTTGGTTCAATGTTGGGTGTGGTAAGGGAAGTGCTTAAAGAGTATGGGAAAGATATAAGGCAAGGAGATGTTTTTATTGCCAATGACCCCTACAAAGGGGGCACCCACTTGCCTGACATAACATTAGTCAGCCCCTTTTTTTACAAGGGGAAGCTTCGGGGCTTTGCTGCAAACATAGCCCACCACTCAGACATAGGGGGAGCTATGCCTGGGGGAATATCAGGAAATGCCAGGTCTATTTATGAGGAAGGTTTGAGAATCCCTCCCGTAAAGTTAATATATCAGGGCAGGCCGGACAAGGAATTACTGCGCCTTATTTATATAAATTGCAGGGTTCCCGGAGAGAGACAAGCAGACTTAGATGCACAAGTTGCTACCAATAAAATGGGTATCAAGCACTTAAATGAATTATGGGAAAAATACGGCTCTACAAAAATTAGCAAAGCTATAAGTGAGTGTATGGATTATACAGAGGGTAGGCTAAGGGATAAAATCAGAAATTTAAAAGATGGTACATACAAGTTTGCGGACAAACTTGATGATGACGGGATTACAGATAAGCCAATTGATATAAGGGTTTTAATAAATATAGAAGGGGACCGGATTGTTTTTGATTTTACTGGTACGGGCCGGGAGAGCAAGGGTGCTATAAATGTGGTAAGATCTGCTTTGATCGCCACTATTTTTTATGTCTTGAAAGCTTTTTTTGATCCGGAACTGCCAGCAAATTCAGGAATTGAAAGGGCGATAGATATAAAAGTGCCTGACAGTAGCATAATAAATCCTTCCCCTGGTGCAGCAGTAGGAGCCAGGACTGATACATGTCAAAGGATTGCCGGAACTATAATTGGTGCATTGAATAAGGCTGATCCACAGAAGGCTGTAGCCGGATCCAATGATGCCAGCACAGCAGTGGTATTTTCAGACGGCCAAACTTTTGTTTATGTGGAAGCAGTAGCTGGCGGTGCTGGTGCTTATGAAGGGGGAGATGGAATGGATGCTGTGCAGGTCCATATAACTAATACATCTAATTTGCCTATTGAAGCACTGGAAAAAGAATTTCCCATAATGGTGGAAAAATATGAGCTAATACCGGACTCAGGAGGAAAAGGGAAGTTTAGGGGAGGGCTGGGCTTGGTTAGGAGGATCAAAGTGTTGGAGGATGGAATTATTTTTTCCTCACATGGGGATAGACATAAATTTCCGCCCTGGGGATGGAACGGGGGAATGAATGGTAAGACCGGGCGGTTTTTATTAAATGATAAAACTGTAATACCTTCAAAATCCTCAAATATCTTATTAGGTAAGGGTGATACAATTGATGTAGAAACCCCTGGCGGGGGAGGATTTGGGGACTATTCGGAAAGGGGAGAGGCTTTAATTAATAAAGATTTAAAAGAAGGAAAAATGGTGGGGGAATATGAACAAAGAAAAAGTTAAACTGTTTATTATAGGTGCTATATTTGTAATCTTTATATTTAGCATATCTTGTACCCCCGAACTACAGTTTGGAGAACTGGTAATTTGTCAAGGTATTGACCAGGAGACAAATGCGCCCAAAGATTCCAAGGATTTATACAATGCAGAAGAAGATAGTATCCATGCAACTATTTTATGCAGAGGAGTCAAAGCTAGTGATGTTTACAGTTTTAAATGGATTAATATCACCACAGGAGAAACACTTCTAGACGAGTCATCTGAATATCAAGATGGGCGGGGTTATTTTGAAGGTTACGTGGCTTCCAGCATACATACTACAGAAGAGGTAAAATTATTTCCACCCGGCAATTATAATGTAGAATTTTTCCATAATGGTAAGCTGGAAAAGGAAAAAAGCTTTATGGTGCAGCAGCCACAGGTAAAAATACTTGAGGTGTCGTTGGCAAGTGAAACCGATATTTCTGGAGCACCGGCTGATGTTACCAGGGAATTCAATGAAGGGGAGACAGTTTATGTTTGTGTTAAGAGCAATTATTTAATATCAGGAAATACAATTACCACCAAGTGGTATTCGGAAGATGGGGAAATGATCTTTGAAACCTCCACAACGTTAGAAGAGGATTATTATGAAGAAAGTTATACTGTTTTTAATTTAAGCAGCTCGGAGGAGGTTCTTACTCCGGGAGATCACACAGTGGAAGTTTACTTAAATGATTCTATCCATGAAAGCTATGAATTTACCATTTCTGAATCCCCGGATTTATTTTCCCAGGGCCAAACTTATGTTAATGATAAATTTCAATTTAGGATAGCTATTCCTGATGGTTGGTCTTACAGTGAAAATGAAAATGATGAAAAGATACAGGTAGGTTTACAGGCAGAAGAAAAGATACCGGCAGGTTTTTCTGTAATAGCAAGCGCAGCATCCGATAAGCCTCAAAAGGAGGACTATTCATCTTTTTCCAATACGGTTTTGCAGGGGATGACAACCGCCAGTAATTGGAGTAAGACTAACCAAGTTGAAAATGAGTTTAAGACTGTCAATGGCATCCAAGTTGATGAATTTGTTTATACTTACCAGGATCAGGGTGGCAATGAGTGGATAATGGTAACAGCTTTTGTTGAAAACAATGGTGTGCTATATATAATTTTTGGGATGGCAAGATATGATTATTATGAAATGGCAGACGACATATACCACGGAATGGTAAACTCCCTGGAATTTAACGGCTCCTAATCTTTTTTGGTTTGAAACATTTTCCTTTTTATTTATATAATGAAAATATAAAATATAAATTTTAATATGAAATGGTAAACAAAAAAGAATTAAGCATAAAGGAAATAGCTAAACTGGCAGGAGTTTCCAAAGCAACTGTTTCAAATGCTTTAAGCGGAAAAAGGCATGTAAAGCCCTCTACTAAAGAAAAAATCCTCAAGCTGGTTAAAAAATATAACTACCGCCCCAGTGTAATTGCAAGGGGTTTGTGCCAGAAAAAAACTAGCATGGTCGGGGTTATAATAGCAGATATTTATAACCCTTATTATTCAGAAGTTATAAAAGGGATAGAGGCAGAGATCAAAAAAAATGGCTATATATTAATAGTGGGCTCAACTAATTATAAAATAGAAAATGAGATAAAGGAGTTTGAAAGATTAAACTCTTTATGCATTGACGGATTTATATTCATAAGTTCCCAGAATAGCCAGGAAAAAATAGAAGAAATAAATACCAGAAATGTGCCTATTGTATTCATAGACAGGGAGATTAAAAATTATTCCTCTGTATTGATAAATAATAAAAAGGCCATGGAAAAAGCAGTAGCTTTTTTGCGGGAAAGGGGCCATAAAAAAATAGGCTATGTCGGGTGTAAGGGTTACGCCTATAATATGAACCACCGCTACAAAGGCTATTTATCAGGATTGAAAAAAAATAATTTAAACTGTGACAGAAACCTTATCTTCCTTAGCGAGAAAATGGCCACAAATGAATTTAATATAGGCTATAAGCTTATAGATAGTTATATTAAAAAAAATGAAAAAATAGAATTCACAGCATTGTTAAGCCAGGCTGATATAATTGCTTTTGGAATTATAAGAGCTTTACAGGATAATGGGTTTAATGTCCCTGAAGATGTTTCTGTAGTAGGTTTTGATAACATACACTCCTCAAGATTTTCCAATCCTAGGCTTACCACTGTAAACCAACCCAAAAGGAAGATGGGAAAGATAGGGGCAAGGATACTGCTTAAAGAGCTTTCAAACGGCAAAAAGGTAAAAGACTTAGTGTACTTGGATACGGTTGTGGTGGAAAGGGAATCAACTATTATGGTTAATTAAATGGCAGAAAAAATAAAATGCAGGGGCATGGATATAGATATCGGACTGCTGGCAGAAGAGATATTAGAAACCCAAACCAAATTCCAGCCAGAATTAAAACAAAAATATTCAAAAAAAGATTTTGAAGTTTGCAAAAGGGATATAAGCTACCATATTAATTACTTATGCCAGGCTCTTTCTTGCGATAGCCTTCCTTTATTTCTGGATTATGTAAATTGGGCTACAGTTATGTTAACTGAACATGGCGTACCGGTCAGTGATTTTGTTAATAATCTGGAAAGCATGATTAAGGTATTTAGGCAAAGGTTGCCTAATGTTCTGAGAACAATGGCTATAAATTATATAAAGGAAGCCATTAGGGCAGTCAAGGAAGACAGAGCTAAGGCGGAAACTTTTATATCCCCCGCTAACAAATATTATAACCTGGCTAAGAACTATCTTAATGCCATCCTGGAGGGTGAAAAAGAAAAAGCTAGCTACTTTGTATCAGAAGCTTTAAAAGAGGAAGCAAGGCTTGAAGACATTTATCTTTATGTATTCCAGCCCAGCCAGTATGAGCTTGGCAGGCTATGGCAATTAGGGAAAATAGATGTGGCCACTGAACATTACGGGACTGCAATTACCCATTCCATAATGGCCCAGCTGTATCCCAGGATTTTATCTTCTGAGAAGATGGGCTTAAAGTTTCTTGGAGCCTGCATAAATGGGGAACAGCATGAAATAGGCATAAGAATGCTTGCAGATCTTTTAGAATTGAAGGGCTGGGACACTTATTATTTAGGCTCCAATACTCCACCCGGAAGCATGGTTAAAAAGATTAAGGAAAGGGAGATAGACCTAGTAGGGATATCTGCAACCATGACCTATAACTTGGGAAATGTTGATGCTTTAATTAAAAAAATCCGGTCTGAGGCAAGGGATGTAAAAATAATGGTTGGTGGGTACCCATTTAGGGTTGATGAAAACCTATGGAAGGCAATAGGTGCCGATGGCTATGGTAAGGATGCCGGGCAAGCATCCTGGCAGGCAGCAACACTGGTAAAAAAAAGTAAAACATCCAAGAAAACAAAGGCAAGCCGCAGTTTTGCCGGCAGCAGCAAAACAGAAGTACAAAACAAGAAAAGGCTGTATTCTAAGCTGGCTGACATTAACAATGAACTTTTGACTGCCCAGAGGGAATTAGAGAAAAAAAATATAGAACTTGAAAAACTAAACAAAAAGCTAGAGGAGATGGCCATAAGAGATCCATTAACCAGCCTTTATAACCGTAGGTTTTTCTACCAAAAAATTGAAGAAGAAATAAATAGGGCAAGGAGGTTAAATTACGGCATGGTAGTTGCTATGGCTGATATAAATAATTTTAAGCAGGTTAATGATAGCCATGGCCATGAAGAGGGGGATAAAGTGCTAAAGAAATTTGCAAGTATTGTTGAAAATAATTTGAGGAAGGGAATGGATTCAGCCTACAGGTGGGGAGGGGATGAATTTTTAATTTTGCTGGTAGACAGCAATCTGGAAAAAGCAGAAAAAGTTTTAAAAAGATTGGATAGCAACTTAAGGAGTTACCTGCAGGAGGTTTCACTTTCTTATGGTTTTGAAAAAATAAGTAGGCTGGAGAAGGTGGATATGGAAAAAATCATAAAAAATGTGGATAATAAGATGTATGAACATAAAAAAAAGCAGAAAAAAATATAGCAATATTTTAATTTTTTCTATAGCAATTATTATCTTCATCATTACCATTGCCGGTACTAATTCATGTCAAAAAAGCAAAAGTACCGCCGGAGCAGATAAAATAATAATAGCTGCTACTATTTACCCCCTGTATGACATTGCAAAAAATATAGTAGGCAGCAAGGGAGAGGTTTATTACCTTATAAATCCTGGAGAAAGTCCGCATACTTTTGAATTTACTCCAGGGAGGGTAAAGAAAATACATGATGCTGATATTGCCATTAAAATCGGCCTGGGTTTTGATGATTGGATAAATGATTCCATAAAAAGTATTGGGACCACCCTGGACATATATGCTGTAAACAAACGTATAGAATTAATAGATGGAAATCCCCATATATGGCTCTCCCTTACCAATGGGCAGATAATATCTGAAAATCTGTGTAATGTGCTGGTAAAAGAATTTCCGGAGTATAGCGAAGATTTTAGGGAAAACTGTGCCAGCTATATTCAAAAGCTGGAAAGCTTAAATTCTAGCTATAAAGAGGAAGCTAAAAATTTCAGCAAAAAGGAATTTATAGCTTTCCATGATGCCTGGAGCTATTTTTCAAAAGACCTGGGAATAAAGCAAGTTATGGCTATTGAGCCTTTTCCGGGAAAAGAGCCCACTCCTGAGCATCTAATAGAAATACAGAAAACTATAAAAGAATATAATATCGACACTGTTTTTATTGAGCCCCAGCTGTCTCCGGAAATAGTGGAGTTTTTAGCAGAGGATATGGACTTAGAAATTTTAATCCTAGACCCATTGGGGGGCATTGAAGGAAGGCAAACGTACATTAAGCTGATGGCTTTTAATTTCAACCAATTTAGAAAAACATTAAAATAGTCTTTTTTTTATTTTTAAAACTAGATAAAGATGAAAAAGAAAATTTTTCTTATTCTTTTTTTTAATTTCCCTCTTTTTATTACCACAGGGCTATCTTTGCCCTGATTCGCTTGAGGACCAGATAGACGATATAAAGAAAGAAAAGGAAG
>JBNJCV010000021.1:0-25882 GCA_051744245.1 Actinomycetota bacterium
ATTCTTACCAGCTCTGATATGTTATCCTGGATGCTTTCTCTGTTTTTATTTATCCAGGTATCTACTTTAGGGGACCAGTCCATGGGTTTATCATCTCCTATTCTTCCTTAATTATGACCCTGCAAGGCAGCCCTGTAGTATTTAAAATCTTTAAGGGGCAAACATAGAGCTTGACCTTAAATTTTGTAATATTTTCCAGGTTTACCAGCGGCGCTACCATATAGATATCATTTTCATAAATTAGAGGCCAAAGTCCCTGCTCATTGTCTACATTATCTATGGAGGGTGTATCCATGGCTAATATAAAGGGGTTCTTGCTTACAATGTATTCGGCAGCATCCTTTTTTAAAAACCAGCAACCGGTAAGAAAATCAGGTTTATCCCAATGTTTTCCCCAGCCAGTTGCAAATATGATATTGGATCCATCGGGTATAACTTCTTTCTCCGCTCCCTTTACATCTTCAAGGGATATAAAAGGCTTATTATCCTCTTTATGTAATTCGGCTAGATCAAATTTAAGCACATAAGCATCTACTCCAAACAGTTTTTCGATAGGTACCTCGTGTACCGGCTTTGATTTTTCCAGACCCAGAGCATGCGCAGGCCCATCTATATAAGTTCCGGTCAACATGGAAAAACCCTCAAAATCCTGGGAATACGCATTAAATTCTACCCAATCAGGATGCTCCAATTCTTTCAGTTTAAACTCCGGAAAAGGTGGCCCGTAGGACCACATTCCTTCATATATAGGTCCTGAAGCGTCAATTATTTTCATCCTTATCATACCCCCTGATGCTTTTTAATCTTGATAAATTTCTTAATGTTTTCATAAACCTGTGAATAACTAACCACCACTATTAATATCAACCCCAGCACTGTAATGTTCCAGAATGGATTTATACCAAAAATATTGAAGACGCTTAACAACATATACATTACAGATACTGCCAACAGAGACACCATTATCAGGCGCACCCATCCTGTTCATAGGAGCCATCTCTGCAAAAATTCTGAGTGCCATCTCCGGATCATCCTGTTTGTTTAAATAACCTTCAAACATTTCTGTTTTAGTAAATCCGGGACATATGCAATTAACCCTTATATTGTATTTGGCATAGTCCAGAGCTGTCTGTTTGCTTAATAGCACCATAGCACCTTTGGATGAGCAATAGCTCGCAAGGTTTTGGTTCCCAAGTAATCCTCGGATAGAAGAAATGTTTACCACCGAACCCCCTTTATTTTTAATCATGTAAAGCAAGGCATATTTGCATAGAAGCATGGCACCTTTAACATTTACCTCAAATACATGATCCCAATCATCTTCAGATATTTTGTTATAACATCAGGTGTGTTAAGAACCCCTATGCCGCTGTTATTAACAATAATATTTATATTTCCAAACTTTTTTATTGTTTTCCTTACCAGCCTTTTTACCTCTTTTGCCTTTGTTGCATCTGCTTTGATGCAAAGAGCATTACCGCCATTGCTGTTAATTAGTTCAGCGGTTTTTGATCCTTCCTGGGTGCTGCTGAAAACATTAATAACTACTTTTGCGCCTTCTTGTGCAAATAATAGTGCTATAGCTTTACCTATACCTTTTCCGGTACCGGTGATAATTGCTACCTTATTTGTTAGTTTTTTCTGATTCTTAATTACCATTTTATGAATATAAAAATTTTAAGCAGTCAAAGCTACTTTTAAATCCTCTGCAACCGGCTCAATTATTACAAACTCCCCGGGCAGGGTCTTAAGCAATGAGCAGGGTACCCTCGGGGTAACCGGGCCATGCAGTGCGAGCCTTGTTATAAATTTCTGCCATACTATTCCTCCGGCATAGGAGCCGTCCTCTGTCAGTCCACATCCATCATTCCACCAGCTTATATAATCCGCATTCATAAGGGTGCTGGTTGAAGTGGTATATGCCTTGGGGGGCACAAAAGCCCATGCGCCGCTCATATCAGTTACTGCCATCTGGATGGTTGATATGGGATGGAAATCTACCAGTCTGGGGGTTGCTTTTTTCCATTCCTCAATATCCATACCGTACTTGTCTGCCAGGTGAGGATCCCAGAAAGAATAATGCCCGGAAAGACCGGTCCCTCCGTAGACTACATTTGCACCTTCCTTGCCTGGTTCATTCCTTGCCTTTTTTATCATCTGGTCATAGTCATCTATATTTTTGCTGGAAGGAAAATGTATATGATCCTCTGGTATTCTCAAATCAGGTCTTAGTCTGGAAATAAAGTGTTTGTTTATGGTGTAATGGAAAGAGCCCGGCCAATTAAAATCAATATCGTTGCCATTCTCATCTGCATACTCGTCCATGGAAAAATAGTAAACATGTTTTAAGGGTATGTTTAAGGCATTTACCATATCCGCCAGCAGCTCATACTGGAAAATAGGACCAGTAGGAAAAACACCAACAAAATTCTTGCCCTCTTCCAATGCTTTTCTTATCCTAACCAGCATATCCAAAGCCATCTGAAAATGGAAATTTTTTACCGGTGCTATCCTGATTTTAAAATCCGGGTGTGAACCCTTTGGAGGCTTGGTCAGGTCTTCTTTTTTTATCTTGGCAACCCTTTTGCATACCTCCATATCCCTAAATGCTAAAAACTCTGCGGGTTGGAAGTTAATAAGGTCAATGTCTGGATTAAATTCATCTAACATGAGGTCCCCCTTTCCTCTAGGTTTGCATTAATTTGTTGTTACACCAAACAACATAATATTTGTAATTATTTTTGTCAAGTTCTCGGTTAAATTTTCGTAGTAGGGTCAAGAAAGACACGCCACTGAAATATTTCAGTACGCTTTAATTCCCGCCACATCAAACCCAGCATGTGGATTTCCCACACTGCACTTTCTTGTTAATTACACCCAAAAACTTATTTGACCTATCGGTCTGGTAGTATTTTTAAGCTGTATACACCACCATGTCTTTTGACTACAGCAGCTTACGGTGGTTTGTAGCCTCTACCTGTATAGCGGACATATTCAAATATTGGTATATTTTTCCTGCCTGGTTACCCTCTTTGTCTTCTCCGACATCTTGTCTACCTCATTTAGGTAGATATTTGCAAGAAGCCGCGAGATTACCCCGCCTTGGGCTAGCCCCTTCTTCCCCATTTGCCTTAAGTATCAGCTTAAGCAGCCGCATTATATTGTCATCATTAACCCCTTTAGCTACCTTGCAAAGCAAGATATCATGTCTTACATTGTCAAAATAGGGCTTAAGGTCCAGGCCGATAACCATTGTTTTACCCCTTAAGATCACTTTTGATACCCTGTCTACTGTTGCATGGGCTATTCTTTTGGGCCTATAACCATATGACTCATCGGCAAAATCGGCTTCAAAGATTGGTTCAACTATCAGCCTTGGTGAACCCTGACCCCCGATCCCGAATAGCGGGGATTCCTAAACCCTTATCTTTTTCCCTCCCTTGAGTATCTCTTTTATTCTATTGCCCAAGGGACAGTACGTGCCAGAGACTAGTTCATCCCTAATTTCAGATAGAAATTCCTCAAGTGCAGCTTCCTCTATGGCTTCAAATGTTACCCATCTACTCTAGGGGTTCCATTATTTGCCTTAACCAGCTTGTAGGCCTGCCTTAAGGTCTCCATTTTTAGGAGGTGAACATTTAGTCCCCAAACCCTTTATGTCTTTTGAAGACTTCGCTTTTAGGTATATCTTCCTCTTTAGTTCCTGCAGTCCTATGGACGCCTTTTTCATCTCATCCCTGCCTCCCCTTGGTTGAGTTACTGTCAAATGTTGTGGATTAGAAATCACATACCCTCCAACATTTTATCAAGCAGCCACCTACTCTTCTAATTCTCCATCAATAAATTTCACCCCATCCAATACCTTTAAAATAAGCTTATGGCCTTTGTGAGCCTTATCCAGGTCTTAGATGCCTCTTTTTGCAAGTTTAAATACCATTGTAAGGGTTGCAATGCGTGAACCGCATCCTTTAGTTTGCGTAGTTCTTTGTCATACCCACAGGCGTACAATTTTTTGAGAAACACTGTCATTTTTTCGTACGGATTGCACAATTTGTACTGATTTTCCTTTGCTATTAGGTGATATTTTTACTCTTACAAACATAAACAAATACTACCATGATTATATATATGTCAAGTATATATTAGTATAAGACACTACATTAGGGTTTAGGGCACTACAATTCTATATGGTGGGGTTTTTGCCTCTGGTAGCCTAATTTAGATAAAAAGTGCGGAAGTTGTGAACTAATATTAAGGGTGGTTTTAGCAAGCGTGTAATTGTTTATTACATTATCCCCAGCATATTCGTCCCATATATATCCAGTTTCAAAATCAGCATAGACATAAACCTCTTTAAGCTGGGGGGAGGGTCTTTCCATTATATGCTAAGCCTCCAGTAATTGATTTGACTAAAGGATGTTTCATATTCATATATTGGAAGCTACAGACCTTTAGGGTTACATCCAGTTGGAGGTTCATAACAATTACTGCATTCCATTATATTTCAGCCATAATTTTTACCTTTTTCAACTATATTTATCTCCTCTATCCTGTCTTGTCCCACATCTGCTACCCATAAATTTCCATCATAGTCAAAGCTAAATTTCTAAGGATTGCACAGACTATAAACATACTAATAACCTTGTTGGCCGTCTTTAAAAAGATTATCTGAAGGGACAGAATAATTAAGACCATTATTTTTAGTGTCGATGTTTATTCTAAATATTTTACCCAAAAGCGTGTTTAGACTTTGCCCATTATTTTGAGGCTCGCCTGAACTTCCGCCATCGCCGGTTGAAATATATAGGAATCCATCATTTGGACCAAATTAGATTTTCCCTCCATTATGGCTTGGACATGGTTGTTTGAAGGTAATTATTATTTCTTCACTTTCTGGCCTAGACTATTTGGGTTGTCTTGGTTAACCATAAACCTTGAAACTACCGTAATATCATGAGTAGTATAATTTACAAAAAGATAACCATTTTTTCTAAAATCTGGATGAAAATGCCAATCCAAGAAGGCCTTTTTCACCCCCATCACTGTCAACCCTTCCAGATATATCTAAAAATAATTCTGCTGTCTAGGCTTCTGGATTTCTAATTATAAATATTTTACCACTTTTTTCAACTACAAATATCCATCCTGAGCTATCTGCAGCATTTTGTAATTCTAAAGGCTGGACAAATGATAATCCTGGAAAAGCATTGATTATATCAAAGTTGTTTTCAAAATTTTTTAACTTGTTAAAATCAGGGATGTTATTCTTAGAATTTTCTTCTATATTGTTGTTAGTAGTTTTATTTATAATTTAAAATTCTGGTTTAGTCTCTTGTATTGTTTATTTTTCTGTTTTTGCTGATATTTCATTATTTTGGATTTTAGAACAAGGTACTAAAACAAATATTAAAACCAATAATATTGTATACTTTTTTCATAATTATCCTTTTTTATTATTATATAATGAAATAATTGTTATAATCACAGAGATAATTATTATGGTTATATTTTAACCTCTTATTTTGTTTTTAGTTACTGGTATTTACCCATCAAGCCTGTAAAATATATGAAAAGGTTATATTATGGAAGACAAAAAGCATTTTATTAGAGTAGAATATTTTTTGATGCTAATAGTTTCTTTTTTTTGGGCAATCGGCCATCCCCTGGGTAGGGTACTTGCAAATAAAGTACACCCGTTTCAAATAGCAATGGTAACTCTTAGTGCCGGGTTTATAAGTTTGCTTATATTTTTAATTATTTCCGGTAAGATAAAAAAAATATTTATGCTTCCAGTCCGTGATTTATTTTTATCTTTAGGTTTAGGTGTATTTGGATTTTTCTTCTATCAGATTTTAACCTTCAGTGCCCTTGCGCGTATCCCTGCTTCCATGAATGCTGTCCTTATTTCTACAAATGTAGTATTTATTGCTCTTCTTGCAGCTTTAATTCTTAAAGAACGCATTCGGCTCATGCGTATGATAGGCATAGGGGTTGCACTTTTAGGTGCTGTATTTGTAGCTTTTAACCAGGGTTTTTCATTTGAAGGTAGTGTAGACTTGACTGGATGTATTTTTTCACTACTTGCTGCTTTCTCGTTTGCAATATATTCGGTTATTGGGAAAAAGATTTTAGTTTCTAATGATCATTTAATCATAGCTGCTCTTGCAATATTTTCAGGAGCCGTATTAATAACTATACTTACTGCTTTTACTGTGGGTTTTTCTGAAATATTTAATTCAGGCTGGCAAGTATTTCTAATCATGGTAATTCTTGGTCTTACTATGATTGGGGTTGCCTATCCGCTTTGGTTTAAATGTCTTAAGGCGCTTCCTGCATCACATATCTCAATTTTCATATATCTTACACCTGTTTTTGCAGTAATTCTTTCACTTATACTTTTAAATGAACGCTTTTCCTGGTTGTTTTGGGTTGGTGTTGTGTTTATTATGGGGGGCATTTTTCTTACAAATAAATTTAATTCAAAAGAATAAATATAGGACGCTAAAAAGTTTAAAATAAATTGAACGGTTTAAGCCTGTCTCCTTCTTTTATAAAAACCATACCTGCTGTTTATTAACCATCTTATTTTTTATCATTATTAATAATATAATCTGAAGCATACCTGATTTTTTTAAACTAATTATGCGAGAATTCTGGGGTTTTCTTCTTCTATACTCTTTTATGTCTTTGCCTGGAGCATCGATATTTGTGGACATATGCCCTAATTTAGTGTATATAGGAAATTGTATAAATATGCATATTCTTAAATATACTCTACTGAAGTCCGGACTTTTTTTACATCCCTAATTAGAATTTTGGTTTCCCTTTTTCATTTCCTACATATATATAATGGAGGTTGAGGTTTTTACTTCCCCATATACTTCTGTCATAAATGTAATTTTCACCAAAGGTATTTTTTGGGATAAAAATCACTAACCAGCAAATCTATCCTCAGTTCTTTCTATAATAACTAAAAAGAAATCTTAAGTTAATAATCAGTTGCTGAAAGGTCTGCATGCCCAAGATAAAAACACAAATATGGTATTACAATACGCTGACATTCTTTCCTTTCCTTATCTGCATATTTACAGGAAGATTTTTATTAAGCGAAAAAATAAAAGGCAAATAATAATGAACTGGATAAAAATATTTTTGGGGGCCTCACCAAAATCATGAAATTTATTATGTTGAAGAATTTAGGGGAAAAAATTAATGGTTATAAGATTAAATGGAATAAAATTTAGCCAGTAATTATCCCGGATAAATATTCTAAAAACTCATATACTTCTTTTTCTAATAAACGGGATAAACAATCCCTAACTTTAGCGTTTAGGGTAACTACTATATCTACACCACTAAATTCTACTTCACCAGCTATCCTTTTTAAAATCTTATCCATGCTGGCATCATTACCATTAAATATAAAGGCTGCCTCACCTGTGGGAAGCATGGTTTTTCGGTTAAATTTAAGCTCTATAAAATTTTCTCCAAATACCTTTTTTAATACTTTCCTGGGTGGTTCAGCTAAACCGGCAAACCTGGCCAGGTATTCTGAATCTACTAGCGTGGCTTTCTTTTTAGATTTTTTGAACCTTACTTTTGAATTAAGAATAAATTTACTTATATGCATAACCTTTGTCAATTCAGATAAATCAAAGCCCCATTCAGGATAATCATTTACAAAGGCAGAATAAGATAAGGGGTCTGAAACAATTAATAATTCAGGCTTAATCTTTCTTATTCTTTCATATAAAATCCTTGCCCTCTCCATTGCTTCTTTTCTATATCCAAGAAGGTATAGCATTTTGCCACTTACAGGCTCATTTTCCATAACCCTAAAACACTTTCCAGTTGCTTTTATTATTTTCTCTGCAGCTTCTGCAACATGTCTTTGGCAAAACCTTATATCCGGACCCATGTAATATAAAATGTTGCAATCTTTATCATAACTTATCTCTATTGGCTCCAATTTTTTCCCGTAATAAGGATGCCCATTTTTCAGCAGGGATTCTTTTATTTTCCCGATCCTTTCCGGTTCCAATCCTAGTGAAGTTATGTCAAACCTTGAAGCTTGAATAGCTTCAGGCAGGTTAAAATCACCCTCGCAATGTGCCCAGCACGAACCGCACAAAAAACAATTATAAAGGGCATTAACTATATCTTCCGTATAATTATTTTTTCCACTCAGCACTCTATCTAAAAGAAGTGCCCTTCCCCGGGGATAGTCGGACTCAAAATAACTGTAGCTGCCGGAAGGACATACATGCTTGCACATGAGGCAATACCTGCATGATTTAATTATCTCTTTCTTTTTTTTAATTTCCATAATTTCCTACTCCTAACCCCATTTTTCCTGGATTCATTATAAAGTTTGGATCAAGTACCTGTTTTAATTTCTTCATAACTTCAAATGTTTTTCCGTACTGCTCTTTCATTAGCCTCCCAAGCTTCAGCCCTATGCCGTGGTGCTCGTTTAGTACCCCGCCTTCTCTTAAAGCAGCCCGTAAAACCTCATTCCATACCCTGTTATAAAGGTAAGTAGCTTCATGAGGGTCCTGGGGCGGGCTGTCAATTATAAAGCGGGAATAAAGCATGCAGCCCCAGGGAAACCAGTGAGAAAAATGCCCTATAAACCTTGCCTGGGCAAATTTATCTCTCACTACCTTTCTCATAGCCCAGTACACATTCTCAATATTGCTATAGCTTGCCACTGTATCACAAGTCCCAAATGCCTGGGGTATGGCAAAGTAATATGGGGGGAAGAAAAATTTATACCTGTTTTTCCACCAGTCCTTACCTGTTTCTGTGCCCAGGTCTTCCCCTTTTTCTCCGGCTGCAATCCTGTAAGCATATTTCATTTCTTTTTCAACAATATCGGAATATCCGTCAAATCCGTATACAAGGTATGCTCCCTCCCGGTCTAAACCCATAACTCTTTTAAGCAAACTTCTAGTCTCTTCTGCATCATATAGCCTTATCACGCTGGGATTTAGGCCTTCATGGATTAATCTCCTGCCAACCTCAATTCCAGATCCCAGGTCAGAAAACAGGAAGGCTTGAAATTTCCGGACTTCAGGTAGTTTTCTTGCCAACAGTTTTACCTTAGTTATTATCCCCAAAGTACCCTCTGAGCCAATAAATATCCAATTAAGATCAGGACCGCTTGCTGTTTTGTTCACAGGCGGGGTATTTATGATATCACCATTGGGTAAAACTACTTCCATGGACACTACCATGTCCTCCATTTTCCCGTATTTTGTGGAAAGGACACCTGTACCCCGGTGGGCTAAAAAACCACCCACAGTTGAACAATACATTGAAGCCGGTATGTGCATGGTGGATATTCCTTCCTTCTCTAAAGCCCATTCCAGCTCCTGCATAATAATCCCGGTCTCAACCTCTACAGTCATGGATTTCTTATCTATTGCAGTAATTCTATTCAACCTCTTTATATCCAGCACAATTCCTCCATAAGCTGCAAGGGCTCCACCCTGAGAGCCACCACCCCCACCCCAAACGGTTACCGGTATCCTGTATTCATTTGCCAGCCTTAATGTCTTTGAAATTTCTTCCGGTGACCCGGGGTGGACTATAAAATCGGGGCCTGTAACTTCCTTTACCCGGTCATGGAAAAGCTCTGATATCCAGTAATAATCAACCGAATAAGATATCTTATCTGCTTCTGATGTTGAAACATTATCCTGGCCCACTATATCTTTTAACTCGAACAGGACCATGTCATACATATATGAACCTTTAGCTATATTCATTTTTTACCCCAATCTATTTAAAAATCTATAAATCCCTTGAAATGGTATAGTTTTTCACATAACTTCTGGCTATATTTATACAGGGAAAACAACCTGTCATATAGGCCCGTATTTTCTTTTTCGCATTTTATTTGCTTTTCCTCTCTGTAATTTCTTTTCTGGGCATCCTCGATAGAGCTATAGACCCCAATTCCTACTCCCGCAAGCATTGCAGCCCCAAAGGAAGCATCCGTAGCTGCAGGCACAACAGCGTCCAGCCCAGTGACATCTGCTACTATTTTGGACCACAATTTACTTTTAGAGCCTCCCCCTATAAGCCTGATTGGCTTGCTTATGTTTATACCCTCCTCTTTTATAAATTCAAGGGAATCCCTAAGTGACATGGCAGTTCCTTCCAGCACCGCCCTTATAAGGTGAGGCCTTTTGTGGTGGAGCGATAGCCCTAAAAAGTTACCCCTGAGATAAGGGTCATCGTATGGGGTGCCTTCGCCCTGTAGGTACGGATGGAATATCAGCCCATCTGCGCCAGGTTTTGTTTTTGAAGCCAGGCTGTCCATTTTTATAAATATATTACCGCCTTTTAAGTCTCTGCAAAATTCATCCCTGAACCATTTAAGGGAAGTGGCAAAAGACCTTGTCCCCGTCCCTGGATACCAAAGCTCCGGCTTAACATAAGAGTAATTAACAAAACCTTTGCCCCAGAAAGGCTTATCCGTAATAACACATATCCTACCAAAGGTAGCCATCTTAACTGTACAATCCCCCGGATTAATGGATCCGGCGGCAAATACTTCAAGGGCAGTATCAGTAGAGCCCGCTATAACCGGTGTTCCTTCTGCAAGTCCAGACCAGCTACTTCCCTCTTTGGTTACTTTTCCCACAATTTCTGCCGGGGAAGCTACTTCTGGAAGCAGTTTCATATCTAAGTTTACAAGGTCTACTAGATCTTTGTTCCATTGCTTTTTAGCAGGGTCAAAAAACAATGTCCCCTGGGCATCAATATAATCTGTAACCCTGCTTCCCGTTAGCCTAAACCTTACATAGTCCTTGGGAAAAAGTATTTTATCGGTTTTATCCAGCTTGTATTTCTGGTTATCATGTACCCATGCAATCATGGGCATGGTCCACATTGAATCAACAGAGTTTAAAGCAATATCTTCAATATTATGAAATTCCTTCAATCTTTCTGCCTGCCTATAGCTCCTCCTGTCAGTTATATGAATAACCCTGCCTATAACTTCGCCACTTCTTTCAAGCAGGACGGGAGAATGGGTTACTCCCCCTATACCTATAGCTTCTATTTCTTCCGGGAGGCAACCTTTTTGTTGCATCACCTCTTTTACCAGTCTGCCTAGCTTGTCAATCCAATCAGCAGAATCCTGCTCTGCCCATCCCGGATGGGGATAATAGGTACTGTACTCAGCAGACTGGGTAATAGCACCTTTGTCTATTTCCAGTAGGGTAGCTTTGCAGCCTCCCGACCCGATATCCATTCCAAGTAAATAACCCATGGCCTTAGTACATGTCTGCTTTCAAGTCTGGTTTTACTCTCGGGAATTCTCCCGGCTTATAGTTCTTTTTCAGGTAATCTACAAGGTCTACTACTACATCTACTGCCGTTTCCACGATTGCTTTGCCTTTTTCCGCTGAAGCTTTCTTGGGGTCTCCAGGAGCACCTGTTTTCATTACACTTTCCTGGGGGACGGAAGTTATAGCCTCAATGGGAAAGGAATTTAGGAGCTCTGCATGAACTGCAGGCCTGGTGAATTTCTTGTCTATATAAGGCTTTAGGCTATAATCTTCTTCTGCTTTTGACATGTCGCATAGCTCAGGATAAAGGTACAGGCTTACAGATGTCTCCACTTCATCGGCATGTTTGAAAGGAGTCTCGCATACTTCTTTTATCTTCTTGCATGCCAGCTCCCACCAGGTTGCAACCGCCATAAAACAGTCCACATCTAAAGCTATTTCCTGCACCGCAGTATGCACAGTCCACCATTGCCCGTGGGCCTGCATTATTATAACTTTGTTAAACCCTGAATTTACCAGCCCTTTTACTATATCCCTTATGAATTCAATCTGGGTAGTTGCCCTAATGGGCAATGTACCGGTAAAGCCATAATGGAAGTAAGGGTGGCTTCCATAAGGCATCGGCGGCGCTACAATTGCCCCGGTCCTTTCACTCACTTTTTTTGAAAGTTCATAGGCATTATAGAAATCAACACCTGCAGGACAGTGAAAGCCATGCTGTTCTGTTGCCCCAATGGGCAGTATAGCGATCCCTACCTTTTCGCTTACCTCTTTTATTTCAGGCCAGGTTATCTCCTGCCATATTACTGGCTTAACCATAATTTCCTCCTTACATTCTTTTAAAATCTACTACTAAATCCCTTACCAATTTGCCTCCAGCTGCAGGCTCAATAGTTATCTCGGAATTAGGCTCAACTCTAGTTGCACAAGACCTTACAGTTTTTCCATTTAACTTTACTATGCATGTAGTACACATCCCCTTATAACACTTATAAGTCCTGTAAGCTAAAGTGCCGTCATAATCCCTATGTATCTTGGTTAGAAGTTCATGTACAGTAACAGTTCTGTCTGTTTCTACTTCGTAATCTTTAAAATAAGGTTCATTATCCTTGTCGGGGTCAAACCTGCGTATTCTTGCCTTAATTGTATTTTTTGCCATTTTATCCTCCTTGGATTTTAATCCTCAGGTTTCATTTTGGTATAAATTACATCCCTCTTAAAATATTCAGGCTTTCCGTTTTTCAGCGAAGCAATGGTGTGACATCTCCAATTTTTATTATCCATTTCTGGATAATCTTTCCGGTTATGGTGTCCCCTTGATTCTTTCCTGAATAAAGCTGATCCAAAAGTAATTTCTGCTGCTGTTACCATCAGCCTTGTTTCCAGTGCTTCTTCCATCTCATAGTTATATTTATTAATGCCCGGGACTGATATGTTTTCCACTTCGTCTTTCAGCGATTCAATAATAGACAATCCTTTTTTCATTCCTTTTTCATTCCTAAACGGAGCTATGTGGCTATCCATTGCTTTTAGGATTTCCTCTTTTATAAATACCGGCCTAGTTGCCTTTTTCTTTTTGGCCAGGAAAGATTCTAAAAGGCCAGTTTTTTCCTTTAAATACCCCTTGTCAATAGGAGTAGCCCCTCTCTGTTTTGCATCATCTGCAGCACATCCACCAACTTGCGCACCCATGGTTTGGGTATCACAGAGTGCACTGCCAGCTAACCTATTTGCTCCCTGAAAATTGCCCGCACACTCTCCTGCTGCATACAGTCCGTCCAATGTTGACTGGCCTCTTTCATTAATGTAGATTCCGCCACACTGGTAATGGGAAGCAGGAGCAACTTCTAAAGGCGTTTTAACAAGGTCTATGCCTGCCGCATCAATTAAAAACTGGTAATGCTTGGGGGTCATGCCCTTAAATACCTCCCTTACTTCTTTTTCGCTCTTGGGCGAAAGGGTGGTATCAAAATAAACGCCTCCGTGCTCGGTTCCCCTTCCTTCCTGGATGGTTTTAAATATGGTTTTTATTGCATCATCCCTTATGGGAAGGGGCTTATCGATTATGGGCTTTCCATTCTTGTCTGTAATTTCCCCATCTGCAAATTCATCAATCATCAGCTCGTATAAAACTACAGTTCCCTTAACACTTGGGGGCCACAGTACATCAGTTCCATAATACTGGTTAAACTCTAAATCAACTATGTCGGCACCAGCACTGTAAGCCATAGATACTCCGTCTCCGGTAAGAGTTGGGGGGTTGTCACTGAATCCCCAAAGTGATGTGTATCCACCGGTGCCCATTACAGTGGACTTCGCATTAATAGCTACTATATCGCCAGAAAGCAAATCCATTCCGATAACACCAACCACGGTATCCTTGTTTTTAAGCAAATCAAAAACAAAAAAATCTTTTAATACCTCGATATTGTCATGCCTGGATACCTCTTTAGCTAATACGGTAGACATATGTTGGCCGTTTTCAAACATAAAACATGACCTGGGATAAGTTTGACCAGGCATGGGGGTTTGGAAAAACCTCCCATCGTCATATTTTTTAAAGTGGACACCATACCTTTCCATATCCAGAATCCTGTCACAGGCAGTAAAAGCTACAATCTCGGTGATATTTTGGTCACCTATAAAGCGCCCTGCCTTAACCATGTCTTCAAAGAATTGGTCAGGTGAATCCCTGTCATCACGGCCCCGGGACCCAAATGGTGCCTGGATACTCCACAGAGCACATGGAGTTGCACCAGATCTGCCCGGCCGGCCTTTGTCAACCATTATACAGTCAAGGCCTTTTTCAGAAACTTCAATAGCAGCTCTGCAAGCCGCACCACCACCTCCTATCACTACAACATCGGTGGTGTATGTCTTCACATCCATCATTTCCCCTCCTTTTTTATTTTAAAATACTATTTCAAGATTATATAAATCCTTTAGTTTAGTGGCTATACTTCTATCTATTTGACCATCTGTTACTACCCTGCCACATTCACCAATACTGCTTATATTAAGCATCCCCGTTTTATAAAATTTGCTGCTGTCTGCAAGAAGGTTCATATTCCTGGATCTCTTGAAAATCTTTGCCAATATGTTAGCAAGCTCTTTATTGGAAGTGGTAAGCATATGCTCACCGGATATACCTGCAGCTGATATAAAGGAAGCGTCGATATTGACTTTGTCTAAAAATTCCAATACCCAGCTTCCACATAACATGTTAAATCCAGCCCTCAGCTCCCCGCCAGTAGAGATAACCTTAAGGTCGGGATATTTTAAAGCTTCGCACAATATAGCAGGAGAAGTAGTAATAATGTTTAAATCAATAAATTTTTGCTTTGCCAGTTCCTTAAAGAAGATATATACGGTAGTAGAAGAATCCAGGAAAATGGTGCTTTCATCATAAACAAAACCCAGCCCTTTTTTGGCTATTTCCAGCTTTTTTACATAATTCTGGCTTAATCTGTTCTGAAACCTTGACTCAAAATGGTTAAAGCCTTCGCTGTTTATTTTTACTCCGCCATGGACCCTGGACAGGAGCCCCTCTTTTTCCAGTAAATTTACATCCCTTTGAATGGTTACCCTTGACACCCCAAGCTCTTCAGTAAGTTTATCCAGGGTTTCAATGTTTCTCTCTTTGAGCTTGTTTATTATTTTCTGTCTCCGCTTTTCGGGTATCATGAATATTATTGATAGGTTTATGCATTATTATGTATTATATTTTATATTTTTTTATAAATCAACTTATTTGTCCTTAATAACTAATGTTTTAGCTATTATATCCCCAAACCTCCTGTTCCCTTTAGTGACAAGAATAAGTATTATTGCCAGAATATTAAAAGAAGGGAGACTGTCAACTACCCTTAAGGCATTCCTGATTATGGCTTTCTTTATGCCTGGCGCTTTTCCTTCCAGATTTATCACTTTAATGCCCAAGGCCATCTTACCTAAGGTTTTGCCCCAGAAGGCTTCCAGAAGTACAAAATAAAGGAACATAAAAATCAAAAAGGCTATACATAAGGGGTCGGTAATAAATAATCCTTTCGCCCATCTATGGTTAGATGCCCCCATTAGCCATACTCCTTTTACTATCCTGGTAACCGGGAAAAAAATCATGCAGAAGAAAATGAAGTCTAGAAGTACTGCAAAAAACCTCTGCCAGATAGTAGCAGGCTCAATTGTTTTTTCCATTATATTATTCTTTTTATTGTTTCCATTAGTTCAGGATATTGACTGGTCAGCTCTTTTTTAAACTTTTTTGCATTCTGGTAATCCTTGAATTCAAATCCCGGTGAAACAGTAGTTCCCAGAAGGGCATAACCTCTTCCTTGTTTAAGGTAAGCCGCCTGCCAGGTATTCTTAGGTACCATGTACTGTAGCCTCTGGCCGCTAAATATATCATTGCCCAGGGTAACCTTTCTGCATTTACCATTCCCCAGAAAGTTTATTATCTCTACAGGCTTTCCCATATAGAAATGGAATATTTCATCGCTTTTTATACGGTGTAGGTGCGAAAAATTTTTTTCTGTTATGAGGTAAACAATTGAGGTATAGTAATTCCTATAGCCTTTATACCTGTCCGGCAAACCATCTTCACCAATCTTTTCCTTTGACCTATAAATTTCAGTATAGTATCCTCCTTCATCAGGGAGAGGCTTCAAGTTGAAATATCTGATTATTCTTTCTACGTCATTCATAAATAAAATCTTTTATAATTTCTACAAACCTTTTGGTTGCGTATAACCTGGGGTATGCCCTGTTTTTTCCAAGCTCATTACTTTCGCCTTTGGGTAAATATTCTTCAAATTTCTCCTTTTACCTTCCTTAACAATATCATCTTTGGATTCAATGATTAATATCCTTCCCTTCTATCCAGCTAAATCATCTTTAAAATCATAGTTTTTAAAATAACCATACATGGACTTGGTTTTAATATATTAAAAATTATAATAAAATATCTGTAATTTAAAAAACAATTAATTTAATTGGATTACTTTTTTAACTACATTCAAATATTTTTTTTAGCTATTTTTCTTTTATTTGTCATAGGGAAAACCATTTATATCAAAAGAAAAAGCAAAATTAATGCAATAGCATTAAGCTTTGGAAAGGATGGGCTAAGGCATGTAGTAGAAATACTCTTGTTTTTGGTGGTAAATATATGGAGCTTTGAAGTTCTGTTTTATTCGCTTAACCTGGATTTTAAAATTTTTCGGTTTCCTTTCAGCATTAAATTATTTGACAATCTTACCTTAAAAGTTCTCGGTTTCTTTTTGGTATGCTCAGGATTTACTTTTTTTATTTGGGCTCTTATTAATCTGGGGAATTCCTGGAGGCTAGGTATCGATGATAAAAAGCCTGGAAAACTTATAATGGGAGGTATATACCGGTTTTCCCGGCATCCTATTTATCTTTTTTTTAACCTTTATTTTTTGGGCACTTTTTTAATTTGGGGAAACTTAATTTTCTTAATTTTTTGGATAATTATTACTCTAATGCTTCATTACCAGATAATCCAGGAGGAAAAATTCCTAATTAAGCTTCACCGGCAAAAATACCTAAAATACATGGATAGCGTTGGAAGATATATTACTTTCAAAACTAATTTCGGGCAACCTGAATATTTAGATAAATAATCCTGAATTATTCTTCTTTTATTATCTGGATAAAATTGTAAACAAGGTTCGGGTCAAATTGCTCTCCAGCCCCCTTCTTTAACTCTTTTATAATGCTTGGCTTTTTCATGGGAGCTTTATATGGGGTGCCCTTTTTCATCTTCTGGTATGCTTCAACAATTGCAATAATTCTTGCCACGATAGGAATATTTTCTCCTTTTAAACCCTGGGGGTAGCCCCCTCCATTCCAATGCTCATGGTGAGACAGGACATCAAATGCAATATGGGACAGTTGTGGACTGGCAATGCATATGTGGTATCCAATTTCAGTATGCTTCTTTATAAGGTTCCATTCCTGCCTGCTAAGTTTTTTTTTGCTCTCAACCAGTTCTCCAGAAATGGAAACCATCCCTATATCATAAAAGGATGATATTAGGTTTATTTTAGCCAGGCTATGGCCGGAAAGCTTTATTTTTTTACCTAATTTCAGGGCTAGCTCTGCCACTGTATGATCAAAACTGGCTTGCAGCCCCAGCTTATCTTTCAGGCTGTTTTTTAATGTATAAATAATGGAGGTAGAAACTTCCTTAGATTCTGCAAGTTTTACCCTATACATGTCATTTTCAGCCTCAGCCAATTTTTTATTCATATTCTGATAAACTTTTGTTTTAATTGACAACCCCAATGAAATACTCAAAGGGATCCTGCTCTTATTTTCAACCAGGAGCCTGTCTTTTATCCTTTTAATTAAAAAATTAGTGGTATTTCTTGTAGTTCTGGGAAGAAGTACCGCAAACTCATCACCGCCCCACCGGGCAATTATATCTTCTTCCCTCAGGCAATCTTCCAATATTGAGGCAGCTAATTTTAAAAGCTTATCTCCTTCTGTATGGCCAAAAGCATCATTTATAAGTTTTAAACCATTAACGTCCCCCATTATAATGCATAAGGGTAGCTGCCTCCGCGTATCCAGCCTTTTAATTTCTTCTTCAAAATAATCCCTATTATACAGGCCAGTCAGCTTGTCATGAAATGACAGGTACTTTATTTCATCCTCTGCTTTTTTACGGGCAGTAATATCCCTGACAATGGACATTACTACATCTTCACTTTGCCATTTAAAAATCCTCGAATTTACTTCAACCAGCATTTTTGTACCGTCCTTTAACTTATGCACCATATCATAGGTATAATGCCCATCAGAAATTAACCTGTTGCGTATAAATACTAACTTTTCTTTGGAAGAATTATCTAATATGTCCAGAGGGGTTAAATTTAAAAATTCATCTTTGCTATAACCGTATCTTTCGCATGCAGTTTTATTTACCTGGATATATTTACCAAGCTTTTTTGATTTGCTTTTTAACCTATAAAAAAAAATGGGATCATTTGCATTATTAAATAAAACCTCAAATATTTCTTTATCTTTTTTTAGCTGCTTTTCATTTATCTTCTGGACTACAGCAGTGCTAAACTGATTGCATAAAATTTCAAACCTTTTTAAGTCTTTTTTAGTTAGATTATTTCTAGAAAAGAGTTCCACCAATCCAATTGGTTTTTCTCTATAAACTACCGGCATGCTCACCAGAGATTTTATATCTAGAATCTTATATATTTGAGGAATAATTTTATCTTTTAAACTATCTTCAATACAAGCGGCTTCTACAGACTCTGTTATTATTTCTTTTATTTTTTCTTTTTTATTATATATCCTTGGAACTGCCTTATTTAGGATATCCATATAAAGGTTACCTTCAGATAGGGCTAATTTAATTTTAGGGATTTTAACCCCTAAGATTTCTTCAATCTTTTCTTTAGTTTTTTCTTCTAAACTTAAGCTACCTACTTCTAAATATTCTTGGTCCCCTGTTAAAAAATATACTAATGCTCCATAACTGTTAAATGCTTTCCTAGTTAAGCTTGAAAAGAGCTTGGCAACTTCGTGCAGGCTTTTTCTTTGATTTATTGCATCATTGATTTTATTAATAATCACAAGGTTGTTGTTTTGGTTATTCCTATTTATGTTACCCCCTAGTTTTAAAGAAAAAAACTTACAAGCATCTATTAAAATCCTTATAAAAGAATTAAAGATATGGAGAAATAAAAATTTTACCCCCACCTGCCCTTTATATTCTACTACTTCTAAAAGTATTTTAAAAATTAAACTTTTTGGTATTTTAATTAAGAAAAAGTAAATGATAGTATGAAAGTAAATTTTATAATTTATTAATATGGAATCAGACCAATATCTCTTATCACTTAATTTAGACAGGATCCCTCAAAAGATTGAAAATTTCATTAGAGCCTATGCCTTAAGCTTAAACAGAGATGGCGCAGTGGTTGGCTTAAGTGGAGGCCTGGATTCATCCTTAATGCTTAAATTATGCGCAAGTGCATTAGGACCCAAAAGGGTTATGGCAATAATACTTCCAGAACGGGACTCAAATAAAGAAAATATAAGGGATGCTATAAATTATGCAAAGAAATTAAGAGTAAAATATTTGGTAAAAAAGATTACTCTCCCTTTATGGTCAATAGGGGCTTACAATTTATTTCCCCCAACTTTTCTTTTTAGAAAAAATGTTATAGAAAATTATGTCAGAAGAAAAAAAGAAAGTATTTCTAAAAGAGTAGGCAAAGACCCTTTTATGGTAAATCTAGAGGGCACAAATGACAAAGAAATGGCTAAAGGTATTGCCTATTACAGGATAAAACACAGGATACGTTCGGCTATCCTTTTTTATTATTCAGAACTACACAATTATCTTTATGTGGGTGCGGCTAATAAAAGCGAATGGCTTACCGGTTTCTTTGTAAAATACGGAGACAGCATAGCTGACATACAACCTATTCTAAATGTTTACAAAACCCAAATATTTGAAATTGCCAGACATGTTGGTTTGCCTGAACACCTGATAAAGAAACCACCCGCCCCCGATCTTATGCCTGGACTTAATGATAAAGATTTTATAAAGTTACCTTATAAGAGTCTTGATTTGATTCTGGCAGGGTTAGAAAATAATTATACATACCACCACATTGCAGAAATAGTAAATACTTCAATTGGAGAAGTAGAAAGGGTGGAAAAGATAATGAATAAATCTGAATGGCTTAGGCTGCAACCAATATCACTTAAAATATAAATCATGTCCAAGAAAAAGATAATAATAATTGCTGCCTCTATAGTAATAGTTCTGGTGATAATAGGACTTACCATATTTTTTACCAACCAGGAAACAGATATCCAAAAATATGAGCAACTAAGAAAAAAAATGGTGGAAACCCAGATACTTGCCAGAGGTATAAAGGACAGTGGTGTAATTAGAGCTATGGAAAAAGTACCCCGTCATAAGTTTGTAGATGAAGACCAAAGAAGCCATGCTTATGAGGATAGGCCTCTTCCAATAGGACAGGGCCAAACCATATCCCAGCCTTATATAGTTGCATTGATGACTGAAGAGCTTAACTTGAATAAAGATGATAAAGTCCTGGAGATAGGAACAGGTTCTGGATACCAGGCAGCAATCCTAGCAGAAATAGTGGATGAAGTATATACCGTTGAAATAATTACGGATTTATATGAAAAAGCTGAGCAGAGGCTTCATGAGATGTATCCGGAAGTAAAGGTATCCAATCATGATGGGTATTATGGTTGGGAAGAGCATGCCCCATTTGATAAAATAATAGTAACGGCAGCACCGGATCACATACCGCAACCATTGGTAAACCAGCTGAAAGAAGATGGCATAATGGTAATTCCGGTAGGCCCCCCCGGTTGGAACCAGGTTTTATGGAAAGTAACTAAGGAAAATGGGGAAGTAATCACTGAAAAGATAATAGATGTAGTATTTGTGCCTTTAACCAGGGAATAGGAATACTGGATAAACTTATAAGAAGTTACCGGTATTAATTTTTTAAATCATTTGAGACTAGTTATTCTAAGTCCTGGTTTACAAACATGATAAACCCACAAGCACCATCTATAACTTAGGTTGTTTTCACCATTCCACCGTCATTTTTATTGCTCTTCTTATTCTTGGATAGGTTCCTAGTGATGAATATGTCACTATTCAGGTATGGATTTTTGAGGTCAATTCTAGGGAATTCTTCAATTGTTTCGGATGAAAACAATATAAATGATTTACTATATTTGTCAGTTTTAGATAATGTAAGTTTTTGGGCCTATTGCTTAGGCCCTTAGAGTTATAAATTCAAATTCTAATTTCTTAATATTGTTAATTACAAAACCATAATAATTACAAAAATTATTTAATACAAGTTTTCTGCTGAAATTTGTCTAGTCTTTTTAATAGGTAGTCTCTTCTGGGACCAGCGAGTCTAGATTTATGTTGTAGTAAATTTTTCCTTCAAATTTTTTCCTATCTTGTACCAGTCATCTTCTTTCTTTTTAGGATCAGTGTATCTTTTCCAGATATCTCCCACTCTACGGGGTCACTTTTTTTTAAAATTCATGGCTTCCGCAAAAGACCTAGGAAAGTTTATGTAATATTGATTGAAATTTTTCCTTGATATTTATTGTATCTTGGTTGGATAGCCATCTTTTTCTCCTGATTAATTATAAAAGTATCAAGAATTTGGCAACAAGCCCAAGATATTATACTATCCAAAATAAACTGGTATTATATAAAATTGGAAAATAAAATCCGAAAGCATAAAAGATTTAAGCCCCTACAAGGTTAAAGAGAAAGATAACCAGGACTGTTGCTAGTCTATAAGAGATGCCCGGGGAACCATGTCAAATTTATAGGTGTAAGAAAATACTATTTCTGGTAAATGTTTAACGGAAATATTGAAATAAATTATTTTTATTTTAAAGGTAAAAAGGTGAATTATGTTAAAAAAATATATCTCTATAACTTTATTAGTTTTTTTCTTGGTACCATTCCTTATAAGTTCATGTTCACAAACTACCGGCCAGGCAAATGAACAAAATGTTACCTCGGAAGAGACAGCTATCCAAGAACAAGAAACTGCACCAAGTGAACCTGCTTCTAATGAAACTGAACAAAAAGAAGAAGCCGGTATAGATTTGGAGACATTACAGGAATTGGAAAATAATTTTAAAGTAATAAATGCCTTTCCCAATTTATCCTTTACCCAGCCATTAGATTTTCAAATTGCGGGGGATGGATCTGGCCGTATGTTTATAGTTGAAAAAAGCGGCAGGATTTCTGCAGTTGATGGTAATGCAGAATCCGAACTTTTTCTGGATATTTCTGACCAGGTAAATGATAGCGGTGGAGAAGAAGGTCTCCTGGGATTAGCATTTCATCCTGATTTTAAAAAAAATGGCTATTTTTTTGTAAACTATACAAATAATAATGGCACGGTTGTTTCACGGTTCAAAACTATTGAAGGCAATCCAGATAAAGCGGACCCGGAAAGTGAAGAAATAGTGATTACGTTTGACCAACCATACTCAAACCATAATGGAGGCAAACTTGCGTTTGGCCCTGATGGTTATCTATATATTTCAACAGGTGATGGCGGTGGGGCTGGAGACCCCCAGGGAAATGCACAGAATCCCGGGACTCTTTTAGGTAAGATACTCCGTATCGATATTGATAATCAACAAACAGGGCACAGTTACGCTATTCCTCCCGATAATCCTTTTGCTGGTAATTCAGAAGGCCGCCGTGAAGAAATATATGCATATGGTCTCCGCAATCCCTGGAGATTCAGCTTTGATCCCGTAACCGGAAATTTATGGGCAGCAGATGTTGGCCAGAACAAAATAGAAGAAATAGACCTTATCGAAAAGGGGGGAAATTACGGCTGGAATATTATGGAAGGAAGCCAATGTTTCAATCCTCCATCAGGTTGTGACACTAAAGGCCTGACTCTTCCAATATATGAGTATGAGCATCCTTTAGGCAAGTCAATTACTGGAGGTTATGTCTACAGGGGCAACAGGCTACCTATACTTCAAGGTATATATATTTATGCAGATTTTGTAACAGGCTATATTTGGGGTCTTGCCTATAATGAAGGAGAAGAAGCAAGAAATTTCACTCTTGCTGAAACCAATCTAAATATTAGCTCATTTGGAATAGATGAGAACCAGGAACTGTATCTGACAGCTTTTGATGGAAATATATATAAATTGACCTTGCCATAAAATCATTTTTATTTTTTATGGCTTTGTGGCCTTATATAAAATTTCTGTACACCCTGGATATATTGATGCTCTTACTTTAAATACTTTTGAATAAGCCCTGCCCAGGATTTGCTTGTCTCTTTGAGGCCTATTTACTATTACAGCACGGTTTTCCTATTTAATCTTCTTATTGTTTGCCTGCACTGTTAAGAAAATTATTTATATTTTGGGTTTTTTGTATAATCCTCCTGTGTCAAGTATTCACCTAATATTTAACAAAACCTATCCCTATATTATTCCAGGTTATTTTCAAACTCTTTAAGTCTATCCGGCAGAATTATTTAGTTGGAATCAAATACAGGTTTATTATCAATACCCCCAAATATATCATAATTCTGCTAGCCCCATCCCCTCTTATTTTAGATACTCTGGGTGAATCTGGATACTTTTCTACATAATCCATCGCTTTTATGATTCCCTGAATAGAGAATAGCTATCCCGGTATCCAGAATTGCAGGACGGTACGATTCAGCTGCCTTTATATCAATATAATCATCCATCTCAGAAGCAAAATATGGCTCATATGCCTTATACGCCTGGTAGTATATTAATGATCTAAAAAAATCTTCTACTGCTACCAATTTATATTTTTTATCTATAATTTTGATAATTATATCCTGAAATTTTCCATTATCTGTTTCTTTTAACAAGTCCAGGTCAATTTGCCTAGTGATGGGTATTTTTTTAATTTTACAGTGCGTCATGTATTCTTTTATTGCTTTCTGTTATCATGTTAAAATGTATCAAAAAGTATATTAGGAAAAATTTTTTACTCTAGGATAAACCATAAAGTGTCTTACCATAAGAATCTAAAAAGAGAAGAAAAATATATCGCCTATTTCTCCATGGAAATAGGAATTCTACCGGATATTCCTACTTATAGTGGTGGATTGGGTATCTTAGCAGGTGATACAATAAAATCGTGCGCTGATTTAAAAGTTCCCATGATTGCTATTACTTTATTATATAGAAAAGGTTATTTCTATCAGAAACTCGATAAAGAGGGAGACCAGAAAGAATTACCTTATAAGTGGGATCCGGAAAAATATTTAACCCCCTTAGAACCCAAAACATCACTGAAACTGGGAAATAGGACTGTCTTTATAAAAGCATGGCAATACCTATACAAGGGGTACAGCGGGTATTATATACCCGTACTTTTCCTAGATTCTGATATTGATGGAAACCATGAACATGACCGTATGCTGACACATTCCCTGTATGGCGGTGATAATGCTTACAGGCTGTCCCAGGAAGCAATACTGGGCATAGGCGGAGTAAGGATTCTTGAACTGCTGGGATATAAGAACATCAAAAAATATCATATGAACGAGGGACACTCTAGCTTGCTCGCTTTAGAACTTCTAAATAAATCTATTGGAGAGCAGAATGTAGAATCAGAAGATGATTTGAAAACCCACATTAACAAAGTTCAGGATAGGTGTATCTTTACCACCCATACCCCAGTTCCTGCAGGCCATGACCAATTCTCCTATGATTTGGTAAGCAAGGTTTTTGACCCTGGTATCCCTCAGAAATTACTAAAAAATATTGCGGGCCAGGACAAGCTCAATATGACCCTTTTGGCTATGAATCTAAGCGATTACGTAAACGGTGTAGCCAAGGAACATGGAAAAATATCGAGAGGAATGTTTCCTAATTATCCCGTAGACTCAATCACCAACGGGGTTCATTCAGCCAGCTGGGTAAGCGAGAACTTTAAAAAACTTTATGATAAGCACATTCCGGGATGGACAGAAGACCCTTTCAGTTTTAGGTATGCTATCAGTATCCCTAAAGATGAGATCTGGAACTCACATATGAAGGAAAAAAGAAATCTCATTAACTATATTAATAGCACTACTGAAAATAATTTATCTACTGACATACTAACCATAGGTTTTGCCCGGAGGTCAACTTCTTATAAAAGGCCGGACTTAGTTTTTAAAGATATTGACAGGCTAATCCAAATAGCTAAGACTAAGGGTAAAATTCAACTTGTTTTTTCAGGTAAAGCCCATCCAGAGGATTATCAAGGGAAAAAACTAATAAAGAAAATAATTCAAGCATCTCAAAATTTAGCAGATATAATTAACATAGTATATCTTAAAAATTATGACATTAGGTTGGCTAAAAAAATAATACCTGGAGTAGACTTGTGGCTCAATACTCCCAAAAAGCCCAATGAAGCTTCCGGTACTTCTGGGATGAAAGCTGCCCATAATGGAGTCCCTAGCTTTAGCATTCTGGATGGCTGGTGGGTTGAAGGATGCATAGAAGATGTAACCGGCTGGTCCATAGGTTCCAACAGCCACAAGGAAAGTAGTGATTTAGAAGATGCATCTTCATTATATTCTAAACTGGAAGATGTAATACTGCCAAAATTCTATAATAACCGGGAGAGCTGGATAGAAATAATGCGTTTTGCAATTTCAATAAATAGCTCCTTTTTTAATACACATAGAATGGTACGGCAATATGTTGTAAATGCATATGCTTATTAAAAAAATATTTTTTAATAACTTTTAGAATAGTAAATAAAGAGTACCCATAAAAAATTTTTTAATATGTCTCTCTTCTGCAGCCACTTTCCAAATTCTACTCTACTTTTAGCATGGCATAATAGGTAAGCACCCGTTTAATATACTATCTGTATATCCATCAACTAAATGTTAAAATATCTATAGGCCACCATGGCAGAAATATACAGGAGCCCTGATATTCCAATAACCACCAAGAATCCCAGATGAAGTGAAACTATTACTGCAGCAATAGATCCTATAACC
>JBNJCV010000022.1:0-25467 GCA_051744245.1 Actinomycetota bacterium
CTGCCGATTATAACTCCTGCAGTATGCCATATCCTACAGCCAGATCCTATTTCAGAACCAGGATCAATCTCTGCACCTGTAAAGAAAAAATTAATTCTTGCACAAATTTCAGCTAATAACCTTAACTTTATTTTATATAATTTATAATAAAAACGGTAAAATAGTAAAGCTTGGACCCCCGGCTTAACCAGGAGCACCCTTATTGCTCCCCAAATACTTGGCCTGCCCTTTATTGTTCCATATTTACTAAAAAGGCGCCTTATATCACCTATAAGGCTGCCCTGTTTAGTTTTTTCCATTTTATTAACTATCTCAACTATTTATTTATATATTTGAAAAGTAAGCTATGGAAATCTTTTTTATAAAATAATTTAATATTTATGTCAGGATATATTCTTCTCAAAGCCTTTATTTTCTGGTTTTTTTTAGTAACCAATTTCTGATTCATGGTGGTTAGCTCAATAAAAAGATCATAATCAGTTAAATAAAAATCAGGGGTAAAGCTTTTAGTGGTATTTTTTTTTTCGTCCCATTCTATTGGAAAGGTTTTTGGCTCGTATTTCCATTTTATCCTATAGAAATCTAGAATCTTTGCAAATTCCTTTTCGCTCTCATGCGCAAATTTTATTTTTTCTGCATTTACGAATTTTGAATCCGGCTTATTAGCTTTATTTATATTATCTTTTATCTCAGGGTTTTTACCTTCCGTCATTATTCTTTTTTAAAATCCTCCGGATAAATATTATCAAGAAAGTCCTTAAACTTATCTACTTCTTCTTCAATTGACTGAATTTCCAGGCCTGCAGAATCTAAAACAGATTCATCTGCATATATCTCACAATCATTCCTAACCGCCAGTGCTATTGCATCCGATGGTCTGGAATCAATTTTTAATTCTTCTTTACCATTAAGCATTTTAATAATAGCATAAAAAGTATTTTCCTTAATTTCTGTTATCTCTATTCTTTCTATCTTGCATTCAAGCTTTTTTAACATATTTGTCATCAGATCATGGGTCATGGGTCTCGGGGTTTTTATATTTGAAACCTCTAAGGCAATAGCAGAAGCTTCAAAAGCTCCAATCCATATAGGCAGATAACGGTTTCCTTCCTCTTCTTTTAGAAGAATGATAGGTTTTTGAGAGGGAACTTCTATCCTTACCCCCTCTAAGGACATCTTTATTAAATTCTTATTATTTTTTTTATTCATGGCAAAATAATGTATGTCTATTTTTTATAATTATAACACTTAAAATGCTTTTATTATAGGTGTGTACACAGCATAAGTTTAGGTTATTTGGAATTCTGTTTAATGGACTCAATATCCCGTTTTACCGCGTCGATCTTAAGCTCATAAATAGAATCAAGGTTTCTGTATTTCTGCTTATAGTCAAGGCCATAGCCCACTATATATTTTTCCCCTATATTAAACCCTTTGTATTTTATATTAAGATTTGTCATTCTCCTGATATCCCGGTCTAATAGAGTGCATATTTCAATACTTTTAGGATACCTTGCTTTTAAGTTCCTCAGTAAATAACTAATGGTCAATCCTGTATCTATAATGTCTTCTGCAATTAATACATCCTTGTTCTCTATAACTTCTTCAAGGTCTTTGGTTATCCTTACCACTCCACCGCTGGTATCTGATATTCCGTAAGTGGAAATGCCCATAAAATCAATGCTTAATGGGAGATTAATTGCTCTAACCAGGTCTGTCAGGAAAAAAACTCCTCCCCTTAATATGCTTATCACTAGCAGATCCTTACCCTGATAATCTTTAGTTATTTCTTGGCCCAATTCTTTTATTTTTTCTTCTATTTGTGGCCTTGAAAAAATAATCTTGCCAATTACTTTTAAGTCTTTTGAGTCTTTTTTTAAATCTTTAATTTCCAATGTTATTAATATATTATCCTGTCAATACTTTGAATCATTGATATCCAAGTAGTTCCCCTATTAAAAAGTATATCATTTCCTTCTAAGTCCTTATACTCAAATGGCTCCGATATGCTGTCCCTGCTCCACGTACCTTCTATTACTTTGCCATCCATGAAAAAAAGCGCTTTCCCGCTATTGGTGGTTCTTACAATCATGTGTCCAGCAGCATCGCCAGAATTTGCAATATCGGTAATCATTACCACTATATTGTTTGCAGTTAATTGTTCCCCTGTTTCCCTGTCCTTATGGGGTACTCCGCCAAGAAACCTTAAATAAGTATTGCTTTCTTTGGCGTACTCGTAATCACACTGGTAATTTTCATAAGAAAAGTCTACCGTCACGTTTTCTATATTACCCCTCTCTGAGTTGGGTGCATCTAGCTTAAATATAAAAGGAGATTGACCGTCTTCCAAAGAATACCCTAGTCTTTTTGCATCTTCCTTCAATTGCAAGGTTGACATATACCCATTATGGGGTGCTTCCCTTGAAGAATCCCGCCAGTGGGATGCTTGGGCTGTAATTGAGCTATTTCCACTCTGGTCACCTAAAACGCTTAACAGGTCCATATCCATATTTTCAATTATCTTATAGGCTTCCGGGTATGTTCCCCAAAAACAATAAACAGGATCAAAACCCCTGGCAATTTCTGCATAATATTGCCTGGCACTTCTTACAGGACCTATTGTTTCTGCATCATGAGAAGAATAGATAGCCACGAACCTGGTCACTCCCCCTTCATCAACTACTTCAAATATCACATCTGCAAGATCTAAACCAGATTGCGGACGGGATTGGGGGCTATTTTCAACCATAATGGCAATAGGCCTGCTGTCATTTATTTCTTCTGATATCTGCAATCCTGATAAAATATTTATATTTCCAGTAACTATCTTTTTACTAATTTCACTCTCTTCTTGTTCCTCTTCTTCCCCTTCACCTGGAGGAGTTTGCTCTTCTTCGGTATCGGCCTCTTCTGCTTCTTCCGGTTCCTGTTCTTCTTGCTTGCTTTCCTCTACAGCTTGCTCACCAGAACAGCTACTTGATAAAAAGGAAAAAGCAACAATAAACGCTAAAAAGCTTATAATTAAAACTTTGACTTTGCTTCTGCCAAACTCCAATTTTTAGAACCTCCACTTTATCTTATAAATAATATCTTTTCCTAAAAAAGAAATTTTTAACTATTATAAATGCAAATAAAAAAAAGTAAAACGATAATATAAAAATTAAGATTTTTTCTGTCTTTTCTTCTTTTTTATCAGTAATCTTCTGTTCCATATAAGGCCTATTTACCGAATATCCGGATATCAAAGGAATTTCTTCTACCTTGCTGTCATTAATATATATTCCCATTTTACCTAGTTCCTCGCCTGCCGGTATTGGTAAATCAATACCTTCATTTACTTCATACTCATATACTATTTTATCTTTATTAGCATTAATTAAATCTGTATAACTTGCGCTCGTATACAAGCCAATGCCAACTGTATTTATTTCACCAACACTTATTTCTTTTGCCACTTCGCCCTCATCAACAATTTTTTCATAACCATAATTTTCACTAATGTAATTTATAAGGTTTAGGGCATCCTGTTCCCTTTCCATATAATCACTATTTAAAATTACCGATATAATCTCAATACCATTTTTATCAGAATAGGTTACTAGGCAAAAACCCGCATTATTAGTCAACCCTGTTTTTATTCCTTTAACAAAGTAATAGGGAAGCAATTTATTGGTAGATTTTATTTCCACCTCTTTGTCGTTTATCTTAATAATATCTTCTTTTGTATTCACAATATTCCTAAACATTTCATTTTCCATGCAATATTTAGCTATTATTGCCAAATCTTTGGCAGTTGTCTTATGGTAAGGATAATTGGCATCCAGCCCGTTTGTGTTTTGAAAATAAGTACTTTCTGCTCCAATTTTTTTTGCTTTCTTATTCATTAATTCTACAAATTTTTCTTCGCTTCCCGAAATATGCTCAGCCAAAGCTATAGTAGCATTATTGTGTGAACATATTAGGGCTGCTTTCAGTAAATCTTTAAGGCTGATTGTATCCCCTTCCTCAAACCAGAAAGCAGAGTGGTTCCTGCCAGTAGCATTTTCAGAAATCTCTACCAACTCATTATAATCTGTTACTTGCTCAATGGCTATAATGGCAGTAAGCATTTTAGTAGTACTGGCAGGATACATCCTCTTCTCTGCATTTTTCTCCCACAGTATTTCGCCGCTGGTTGTTTCTATGGCTATTGCAGATTCTGCAATTATTCCAGGTACACTTATTTCCTGTGAGTAGATGTTTGAGGGAAAGAAAAAAAATACAAAAAATGCAAAAAGAAATATTGCTATGGAAATTTTTAGCGGCTTATTTCTGATCATTTATGCTTTTTAAGAAATTTTTTGTTCTTTTTTTTGACAAGTATTGAATGGAAATCTTTCAAAAAGCTTTCTAAACTCCCAAGTACTTTTTTAGCTTTTTTATGTGAACCTTTATTTGCAGACAATAACAAGGGAAGGACAATTTGTTGTATAAAAGATGCATGCCTGCTTGCAAAGTTATCAAATAATTTTAGGTGCCTGGCATGTATTCCATAATTCTCTAACTCTTTTATTATTTTAATTAATTCAATATCCTCGCCGCTTATAATTTTTTGCTCACCTTCTTCTTTCACCTCAACTATATTGTATTCAATAAGCTCATTAATATAAGAAGATGGCAGTTTAAATTTTTCAACTACTTCTTCCAAGGTTAAAGTTTTAGGTTCAAAATCTTTAAACTCTTCGCCTAATTTTAACTGTATATCCTTTAATGCATTATTTTTTTCATCAATTTTCTTAAAATCTACTGTGGACAATTTTTCTTTTATAACCTCTAAAGGCATAAAGTATTCCTTTTGCATCTTTAGTATAAAATTAATCTTTTCCACATCTTCCTTGCTATAAATCCTATACTTATTGGAAGCCCTATCAGGATTTATCAGTCCCTTAGATTCTAAAAACCTTAATTTGCTTGAACTTATATCAGGGTATAAGGATTTTAGCTTTTTTACTAATTCTCCAATTGTTAGATAATTTTTTTCCGGACACATATTTTTAAGCCTTGAAATATAAAAAGATATATTTTCCTATTTGTATTTTATCGCCATTATTTAATGGAGAGCTTTCAACCCTTTTGCCATTCACATAACTCCCGTTTAAGCTCCCCTCATCCACCAGTTTCAGGTTGCCATCTTCCTCTTCTATAGAGGCATGTTCTCTTGATACAGTTACATCGTCTAAAAAAATATCCGAATTTGCATCCCGTCCTACTGTAATTGGTGGTTTTCCCAATATAAATTTCTCCCCAATGCTGGGACCCTTAATTATCAAAAATCCCCTTGAGCCTTTTGGGAGATCCTTGATACTTTCTAGAATATTGCTAGAAACTTCTCCGCCAATTTCTACCTGGAGTTCTTTTATTGATTCTGTTTTTTCTTTTTTTTCTTTGTCCATTTTAATTTGTTTCTAACCCTATTATATTATTTATTTTTTCTTTTACATAGTTTTTTAATAAATTAAAAAAACTTTTATTTACTGTTTCTATATAACATCTTATCAAAGGCTCAGTACCGGAAGGTCTAACCAGTAGCCAGGCTTTTTCTTTTTCCAATAATAATTTTACCCCATCTTTAGGGTTAATGTCTAAAACTTTGTTTTGGCCAATCTTTTTGCCTTTCTGAGTGCTAAAATAGTCCATTATTTTCTGTTTTTTGTCCTCTGGTACCTCTATGTCTAGCCGGATATTATAAAAAGTGCCAAACTTATTATATAAATCATTTAGATAATCAGATAGATATTTTCCATTATATTCCCTGTTAAGAAATGACTGAATTTCAATCATAAGCAAACTTGCAAGCAGCCCATCCTTTTCAGGTATATGTTCCTTTATGCTCAAGCCCCCACTTTCTTCGCCACCAATTAAAACATTTCCCTCCAGCATAGCTTTGCCGATATATTTAAAACCTACCGGGGTTTCCTTTATTTCAATTTCCTTTTCCCGGCAAATCTCATCAATTAAATGAGTGGTGGCTACAGTTCTTACTACTCTATCACCATTTTCATACTTTCCTTTTTCAGTAAGGTAAAATAGTATGATAGCAATTGCATTATTGGGGCTTATATATACCCCTTTTCCATCTATTATACCAAACCTGTCTGCATCACCGTCCAAGGCAACACCTATATCCAAACCACTTTTTTTAATATTTTCTAACAATTTTTCCAAATTTTCTTCGGAAGGGTCAGGAAGCCTTTGGCCAAATAAAGGATCTCTCCAGTTATTCATAATTATAGAGTTTAAGTTTAACTTTTCATTCAATATTAAAGGTAGGATTTTGCTTCCTGCCCCAAACATGGTATCAGCCGCAACCTTAGGCTTAACTTGAATAATTAAATCCTTATCCACTACTTCCAATAATTTATTAATATAAGAAGAATAATCCGAGATATGTTTTACTATTCCTTTAGTAGAAGGTTTTGGTCGCTTTTCCCCCTTTATTACTTTCTTCAGTTCCTGCTCAATTTTTCCGGTTACCGAATTGTCTGCGGGACCACCGTAATCCGGTATAAATTTTATTCCATTGTATTTCGGAGGATTATGGCTAGCAGTAAACATTAATGCCCCATCTAAGTTCATTTCTCTAACCATAAAGGCAGTAACTGGGGTGGGTACAGATACGCTGGAAATAAATACTTTCAACCCATATGAGGAAAGTATATCTGCTGAGTGTTCCGCAAATTCATCAGATAGGAACCTGTTATCATAACCAATAAAAATTCCCCTTTTATCTAATGTATTTTTCACTAAATATTCTGCTATAGCTCTAGTTACAAAACCAACGTTTTCGAATGTAAAATCATCAGCAATTATAGATCTCCAGCCATCAGTCCCAAATTTAATATTGTTAGACATAAAATTCCCCAAATTTATTAATAATGGTCGGGACGAGAGGATTTGAACCTCCGGCCCCCAGTACCCCATACTGGTGCGCTAACCAAGCTGCGCCACGTCCCGAAAACTAATAATTATTTTAAATTAATAGGTATTTTTAGTAAAGTATAAGGTTTTTTTAATAACTTTCAACTTCCGATTTAAACTTTCTGGTCATTAGTTTCTTTACAGAAACCATTGGTTCCATGTCATTATATATAATATCATAAACACACTCTGTTATGGGCATTTCTACATAAATATTTTCCGAAATTTCGAATACTGATTTTGAGGTGTTTATTCCCTCTGCAACCATATACATATCTTTCATAATTTCTTTCGGTTTATTACCTCTCCCTATTTTTTCACCAAAATTCCTATTCCTGCTATGTCTGCTAAAACAAGTGGTGATAAGGTCCCCCATTCCCGAAATTCCAGCAAAAGTCTGGGGCTTTGCCCCTAATTTTAAGCCAAATCTTGTCATTTCTGATAATCCCCTGGTCACCAGTGAAGCTTTTGTATTAGTACCATAGCCTAACCCATCAGATATTCCCGCGGCTATAGCTATAATGTTTTTTACGGAGCCACCAATTTCTACTCCAAACATGTCCCTGTTTGTGTAAACCCTAAAATAATCAGTAGAAAGTATTGGTTGTATATATTTAAGAAGTTCTAAATTAGTTGAAGATATTGCTGACACACTAGGTAATTTTTTGGCAATCTCTGAGGAAATGTTTGGCCCTGAAAGTACCCCTATTCTATCCCTTAATTTTTCATGCAAACACTCAACCATCACTTCAGAAAGCCTTAGGTTTGTGCCTGCTTCAAAGCCTTTTGCAACATTTACTATAGCCTCAACCTTATTATTCTCCAGGGACTGCTTAAATATTTTTAATACTTCCCTTAAGGCATGAGAAGGAACAGCAAATATTACAAGAATTCTTTGATTATCAAATCTAAATTTCTTTTCCCTGAAAGGAGTAACATTTAAAGGGATAGATAAATCCTTAGTGTATTTTATATTTTTCCTATTAGCTTTAATATCCTTAAAGACATCCTTACTCCTAGTCCAGATATCTATACTGTATCCTTTCTCAGCTAGCAGTACAGCCAGGGTTGTACCCCAGCTTCCAGCTCCAATTATAATAATTCTAAAACTGTTTTTTTTATCTACCATCAATACTTTACTCTAAATATAATGGGGGTTCCAATAAAACCAAATTGCCTTCTTATGTGGTTTTCCATAAATTTTTTTATATTGTTTTTCCGCCTTATATTCATGTTTGCAAACACATAAAAAATTGGCGGAGACGTTTTAACCTGTTTAATAAATTTTATCCTAAATTTCTTTCCTTTCCAGTAAACGGCACTTTCTGGGTCTATTTCTTTAAACAGCTTCATTAGCTTGTTTTCTGTTACTTGCTTATTTCTTTCTCTGGCCAGGATGTCTATAGTATCTATAACTTCTCCTATTCCTTTCTTTTTTAAAGCGCTAATTTTTAAAAAAGGGATATAAGCTGCAAAATCAAGCCTTTGGTCCAGCCTGTCTACAAGTCTTTTTAGTTTCTCTTCTTCTACTAAGTCTATTTTATTAAGCACAACACAAATACTTACCCCATTTTCTATGCAAGTATCCACTATTTTGACATCTTGTTTAGTTATACCTTTTGTGCAATCTATTAGAACCAGACAGATATCTGAAATTTTAATTGATTCAATAGTTCTTAGCTTTGAGTAATACTCAAGGTCTTCCTCCCTGACCTTCTTCTTTCTTATTCCTGCTGTATCAATAAACTTATACTGGGAATCATTGATGATAACTACGCTGTCTATGCTATCCCTTGTAGTGCCTTCAACTTCATCCACTATAGCTCTTTCCTCCTGAATAATACTATTAAATAATGTAGATTTGCCCACATTTGGCTTGCCTAATATAGCAATTTTGGGGATATTTTGTTCATCTAAAACATCTGCTTTTTTCTCGAATACCTTATCAATGCTACCAACAACTTCGTCTAACAAATCTCCTATATTCATCCCATGCATTGCTGAGATTTTTATAGGATAACCAAATCCCAGTGTCAAAAAATCCTCGGTATAATAGCTACCTTCCGGGTTATCCCACTTATTTCCAGCTAAGATTATAGGTTTGCTGGATTTCCTTAAGATACCCGCTATTTCGTAATCAAGTGGGGATATGGGATTTTTTAAGTCAACTAAAAATATTATAATATCCGCTTCTTCTATGGCTTTTGTTGCCTGTAAATATATTTGCAGGGATAATTTTTCCCTGGATTTCAAGTCTATGCCGCCTGTATCCAATAAATAAAAGCTGGTTCCATTCCAATCAGTGGTATAATATTTTCTATCCCTGGTGATCATGGGCTGATGATGTACTATAGCCTCCCTTTTTTTACATATTCTGTTTATAAGGGTGGACTTACCCACATTTGGTCTTCCCACCACTGCTATTTTTGGGATCCTTGCGTCTATCATAATTCCTTAACTAAACTTTCTGCATCTTCAGGTATAATTTTTATGCTTTTACTTATTTTTTTTATATCCTGTTCATTGTAATTGTCTAAGGTTAAACCATTTCTGTTAAAAATTGAACCAGGTATTAGTATTTTATCAAAATCTTTATGGATTGTATTTAACCTGTCAGTTAAATCCTTACCAGATATCAAACCAGTCACTTTAACATTTCCCCCCAGAAATTCATTCTTTATTTTAATTACCTTAAAATTATAGTCAATATTTGAATCCCTAAATATATTTTTTACTTTTTTAAAGATTTGAAAACCATATTCAGAAGTAGCCACTGCTATTTTTTTTCCAGCAAGCCAACTTTTTTTCTTTCTTATGCTTTTTCTTATATTCTCAAGAAAATCAACACTCTTGCCAATCCCATTCTCAATCTGGCAGAAATTATGGTAATAACTGTATTCAGGAAAACCTACTTCTGCAATCAGGTAAAATTCATCAGATAAAAAAATCTTATGCTTTCTTCCAGATTCCTTGTTAATCCTCTCTGCTAAACTGATAACTTCCCTGGCTTTACTTTTTTCAACCGGCTCCAACCTAGCCTCCCTGTTATGTTTGGTTATACCTACAGGAACTATTCCAATTGATTTTATATTATTATAATCCATCAATAGTCCTCTTAAAGTACTTTCTAAATTTACACCATCATTTATATCCGGGCATAAAACAATTTGTATATGAGTTCTTATGTTGCTATGGTCGAGTACCTTGAAATTTTCTAATCCCTTCCTGTGATTGTCTGAACCAAAAATTATTTTCCTGACCCTTCTATCCAGGCTATGTAGGGAAACATAAAGGGGTTCAATCTTTGATTTTATAATTCTTCCTATATCATCCTGTCCCAGATTGGTTAAAGTGACAAAATTTCCATACATAAAAGATAACAGGTAATCATCATCTCTAACATATAAAGACGGTCTTAGATTTTTGGGAAGCTGTTTTATGAAGCAAAATATGCAATTATTATTACAACCTTTAATCTTGCTCAATTGATTCTAAATATTCCTTAACATTATCGATATCTTTTTTTGGAGTTGAGGCTCCACCGCTTACGCCAACCCTCCTGGCACCTTCAATCCACTTTTTATCTATTTCTTTATAACCTTCAATATGGTAAGTGTTTTTGTTCATTTCCCTGGATATTTCAGCCAGATGGGTTGTATTTGCACTATTCCTGCCTCCTACTACAAGCATTGCATCAACTTTTGCTGCTAAATTTCTAGTGGCTTCCTGCCTTTGCTTGGTAGTATTACATATGGTATTAATAATTTTAATTTCCTTTACTGTCTCCAGCATTTCGGACACTATATCTTTTAATTTATCAATGGTCTGGGTAGTTTGTATAATAACTCCCACCTTTTTTTGGTTAATTTTTTTAGCTCCTTTCCTGCTGCTAATTACTTTAATATTTCCACTTGGCACCTGTTCTTTTATTCCGATAACTTCAGGGTGTTTCCTGTCACCAATTACTACAACAAAATAGCCTTCTTTACTAAGTTTGCTTGCATTTGACTGAGCTTTTTTCACAAATGGGCAGGTTGCATCTACTATTTTTACCCCTTTTTTTCTTAACCTGCTTATGGCTGCTGGCGGCATCCCGTGTGACCGGATTATTAATATACAACCCTTTTTTATTTTATTCTCTTCTTTAGCAGAATAGATGCCCTTTCTTTCCAGATCTTCTATCACCCCAGGGTTATGGATAATCTCACCAAAAGTAAAAATTTTTTTGCCTTTTTTTTCTACTAGTATTTTTAAGGCCATATTTAATGCCCTTTTTACGCCAAAACAGTAACCTGAATGCTCTGCAACCTCTACTTCCATCTTTTCCCTCAACTTATTTTGTTATGCAATTTTTTTATCTCGTCCATTACCATGGAAACAATTATGGCTGTTGCTTCCTTTTTTGGATATTTTCCTATTATTTCATCAACCTCTATCAAGCTGCCGGCAATCATTTTTACCTTTGGGAAAAACAGCCTTTTTTTCGGTTTTTGCACTATTTTATTGGTATTTTTTATGGCTACTGGTATTATGGGAGCCTTTGACATTACCGAGATTAGGCCAACCCCCTTCTTTCCTTCCCTGATTATGCCATTTACTGACCTGGTACCTTCAGGAAAAAGGGCTAGCATTTGCCCTTCTTTTAAAACCTCTACCGCTGTTCTTATGGAACTCCGGTCTGTAGCAGTCCTGTTTACGGGGAATGCATTTAAAAAAGTAACCACTGCGGATAAAAACCTGTTTTTAAATAGCTCAATTTTTGCCATAAAATATATGTATCTGTTAATAAAAGCACCAATCATTACCGGGTCAATATAACTTACATGGTTAGAACATAATATAAGCTTTCCTTGCGAAGGAATATTTTCAAAATTATAGGTTTCAACCCTGAAAAGAAGCTTAAATATTGACCTGAGAATAAATACCAATGACAGGTAGAATACCCGGTATATTTTATTATGTTTTGTGTAGACCATTTATTCTTTCTTTGTACATATCCTTTATTTTTTTGATTACCTCATTTATTCCCATATTGGTAGTGTCTAGTTTTACCCCATCTTCCGGTATAATTAGGGGGCTGTCTTTTCTCCCGCTGTCAATTCTATCCCTGTCCATTATTTCCTTTTTTATACTATGGCTCTCAATTTTTTGACCTTTGGATTTAAGCTGTAGCTTTCTCCTTTTTATCCTTTCTTCAATGGAAGCAGTTAAAAAGATTTTTAAAATAGCATGGGGGCAAACCACACTGCCTGTATCCCTGCCTTCCAGCACCGCATTACCTTTCCGGGCAAGTTTTCTTTGAAGCTCTACCAGGTATTTCCTTATCCCGGATAATTTTGAAACAATAGAAACAGCAGCCCCCACTTCCCTGCTCCTTATCTCATTGGTTACATCCCTTCCATTCAATTTTACAGCAGTATATCTAGTCTCATCTACAGTTGTGCTTTCAAGCTGGATATCTATCTTTTTTACTTTTTTTAGTATCTTTTTTTCATCTTCCAAACCTATATTATTCTCAATGGCTACCAGCGTAACAGCCCTGTACATGGCACCAGTGTCTATATATTTCATATTTAAATCCCTTGCCAGTATTTTGGCAATAGTGCTTTTTCCACTTCCAGCCGGGCCATCAATTGTAATTATTTTCTCCTTATTATCCATATGATAAATACCTTTCCAATTGTTTAAAGAAGTCGGGAAAGGAAGTACGGATACAATCTGAATTTAAAATATTTACCTTTTCCTTGTTCAATAATCCAATAACTGCCAACGACATTGCCATTCTGTGATCACCAAAACTATCCAGGGTTGCTCCCTTCATTTCTAAATTATACTCTCCATAAATATCTAAGCCATCCTCATTTTCTTCTATCTTTATCCCTAGTTTTTTAAATTGTGTATATATTCCCCTTATCCTGTCACTTTCCTTGTACCTTAATTCCTTTGCCCCCCTTATTCTAGTCAATCCTTTTGCCCTGGCTGCGGCAACGCAAAGTATTGGGATCTCATCAATAATGTTTGGAACAATATCACCTGTAACTTTTATTGCTTTTAAATTGCTGCTATAGCTTTCAATATCAGCAATTTTTTCATTATTCATTTGCCTGATATTCTTTATTTCGATATTAGCACCCATTTTTTTTAATATGCCTAAAATAAAGCTTCTGGTCTTGTTTATGCCCACGTCCTTTAAAACCACATGAGAGTCTTTTAAAATCAAGCTTGAAACAATAAAAAAAATTGCTGAAGATATATCCCTTGGCACATATATATCTTTTCCGCTTAACTTACCCCCTGGAATAATTTTTGTAAATTTTCCATCATATTCAATGTTCGCCCCAAAATACTGCAGCATCCTTTCAGTATGATCCCTGGATATATGGGGCTGTATTATCTCAGTTACTCCTCTGGCAGATAATGCTGCGAGTGTAAGGCATGATTTTACTTGCGCGCTGGAGACATTTATATAGAGCTTTTTCCCTGCTAGGTTTTCTTTTCCTAAAATAACCAGCGGAGCTTTCCTGTTATTTTCCCTTCCATAAATTTCTGCTCCCATTTCAGATAAAGGTTTAATTATCCTATCCATGGGCCGGTTATTAATAGAACTATCGCCAGTTAGTACTGATAAAAAATTAGTAGTTGAAAGCAACCCCGCCATGATTCTAATAGTAGTACCGGAATTACCCACATCGAGCACTGTACTAGGTTCCTTTAATTGTTCAATATTTTTTCCATGTATGATCACCTTTGTGCCTTTCCTGCTAGTTTTAACTCCCAATTTCTCCAAAACTTTTAAAGTATTCAGGCAATCATCAGCATTTAGAAAATTTGTTATTTCAACCCTGCTATTAGATATTGAGGAGATAATTGCACTCCGGTGTGAAATTGACTTATCACCAGGCACTTCAATGGAACCATTAATACTTTTTGCGCCTCTTATTTCCATGTTTTCTAACCTGTTACCTTTTTTACCCTTGCCTCATATCCCTTATTATGGATAGCCTCTTTGGCAATATTTCCTGCATTTTCTCCTTGTACTAATATCTTTAAAATTCCTCCTCCGCTGTATTCTGTAGAATGAAATATAGAAATATCTTCAATGTTTATGCCACTTGAGCTAATTGCAAGGGTAATATCACTTAACACCCCCGGCTTGTCAGGAATGCCAATCCTAATTTCATATAATTTTGAAATATCCTTATCTACATATTTTGGTAAATTCATTCTGGCCTGTTTTGCATTAAGGTAGTGCTCCTTTATATATCCGTAATCATTTTTCCCCAGGCTATCCTTAAATTTATTCAGGTTATCTATATATTCTTCCAAAACCTCAATTATTTCTTTCTTGTTTTCCAAACTAATGTCTAACCACATTTTAGGATTAGAAGCTGCAATTCTCGTCATATCCCTAAAGCCACCGGCGCATAATTTAAATAGGTTTTTTATTTCTTTCTGCTCATTGTCTATAAGCTCTACCAGGTTTGTAGAAAGAACATGCGGAAGGTGACTAATTAAGGCTACAATTTTATCATGCTCTTTAGGGGAAATAGTGATTACCTTAGCCCCAATTTTTGTAAACAAAGAATGCAATGTCATTAAAGGCTTGGTAATGGTATTGCTGGTAGGAGTTAAAATATAGAAGGCATTTCTGAATAAGTCTGGTGTAGCACTGAGAACACCTTCATTTTCTGAACCTGCCATGGGATGCCCACCAATAAATACAGCACTTTCAGGAAAAATTCTATTAATCTCGTTTACTATGTTTTCCTTGGCACTCCCTACATCCGTAACTATTGCTCCATCTTTTAAATAATCTTTTATTTTATTTGCAACTTTTACTATTTCACTAACAGGGGTTGCAATTATAACTAAGTCTGCATCATCAACAGCCTTTTTATAATCATCTGCAATCTCATCTATAATTTTCCTGTATTTAGCAATATTTAAAGAATCTAAATTCGCATCATACCCTGATATTAAAAAATTTTCATTTACACTTTTTAAGGATAGAGCTAATGAGCCCCCTATAAGACCCAGTCCTATAACAGTAACTTTTTTAATGTCTTTCATTTTATTAACCCTGGATAATTAATTGATTAGTAAACAATCATTATACTTATTCACAATAAAAAAATAAACACCGATATAGGACAAAAAAACAAAAATTCTTATTGACAATTGTCAATCATTCTGGTACTTTAAAGTTACTCTTAAGGCAGGAGGCAACGCTTGGGAGAAACTGAAAGTTATATTTTAAAGAATATAAGGAGTAAGTTAACATCCTGATTAGATCCTAAGAAAAGCCTTAAGAAGAGCCCCAAGATGTTGAGTAGCCTAAGGTTAAACTAAGGCGAAAGATAACTTGGGGTTTTTTATTGCCCTAACAATTCTAACATTTTCTTGTAATCTGTAGTTGGAGTTTTGCATTCAAAATTAGTGCACACATAAGCAGTGGGCTTATCTTCAAAACACTTGTAGCTTTTGGTAAAGCCGGATATTTTATCCAGTTCTGAATTATCTTGTTCACTTGGCTTTAAAACCACAATCTTATTTGGTACATAATGCTTGTATAAATAATGGAGCATCTCTTCTGTTTTATCAGAATATTTATCACCGCATATTATAATTTCATAAGAATCATGATGCATTAACATCATCGCTGCGAGCATAGTAGTATGAGATTCTAGGGATTGTTTTATATAAAGGGAAAAAGCTTTAGGTATTTTTTCTGCTTTTTCCAGTAGACTTTCATTGCTGCTCAACTTAGCAAGCTTTACCAAATTGAATAAAGCAATCGAATTACCTGAGGGTATTGCTCCGTCATTGCTTTCTTTCTGTCTGTATATTATAGGTTTCCTGTTTTTAGGTGTATAAAAAAATCCACCATTTTTTTCATCCCAAAAGAGGTTAATTAGAGTTTTATTTAACCGTAGTGCTTCCTTTAAGTATCTTAAATTAAAAGAGGTTTGATACAATTCTATAAGGCCTAATATAAAGAAAGCATAATCTTCAATATTGCCTTCACCCCTTATCTCACCTTCACAATAACTGTGGTATAAAATTTCCCCTTTAACCATGTTCTTTAGTATAAAATCTGCTGCATTTTTTGCATTTTCCATGTATATTTGCCTTTGCAATACCCTGGCCCCTTTTGCCATAGAAGCAATCATGAGACCATTCCAGTCAGTTAATATTTTTTTATCAATCAAGGGATGGATTCTTTTTTTTCTTTCCAGATACAATTTTTCCAGTATTTCTCTTACTTGTTCTTTTAATTCCCACTCTGGAATTTTTAAATCTTTAGATAGATCTTTTAGACCCCTATTTTTATAAAATATATTTTTGCCGCTAAATTCATTACTGATCTCATCAACAAAATTGCCATTCTTCCTTATATCAAACATTTTTATTATAAGCTCGGCATCATCTTTATCTAATAAGTTAACAATTTCATTATAATCCCAGAGATAGTACTTGCCTTCTTGGCCTTCACTATCAGCATCGATGGCAGAATAAAAGCCTTCTCCGCCTGAAGTCATATCCCTTAATATAAATACAAATATATCCTGGACTATATCCCTGTATTCTTCGTTTCCGGTTGCCAGAAAGCCTTCCAAATAAGCCTCTGATAGCAATGCCTGGTCATATAACATCTTTTCGAAATGGGGTACCTTCCATTTCCTGTCAGTCGAATATCTGTGAAAGCCATATCCTATATGGTCCCATATTCCCCCCTCCATCATTGCATTTAAAGTAGACTCAGCTATTTTTAGTGCGTCTGTCTCATTGCTATAATACCAGTACTGCAACAGGAACATTAAATTTTTCGGCGTAGGGAATTTAGGCTTTTCCCCAAACCCACCAAATTCATGGTCGAATAATTCTGATAGTCTTTCAAATGTTTTTTTAAAAATATCCTTGTCAATATCTTCTTTAAGGCTGTATTTTGAGGCCTTTATTAAAGCAGAACATAACTTATCTGCAGATTTATTGACTTCCTCCCTTTTTTCATTCCATATTTTGTTTATATGAGGAAGCAGTTTTTTTAAGCCAATCCTGCCATACCTGTCTTCCTTGGGGATATAGGTAGATGCAAAAAAGGGTTTTCTGTCCGGGCTCATTACTATATTCAGTGGCCACCCTGAAGTGTTTGATAATATAGTTGCGACTGACATGTATGTTTTATCAATATCAGGCCTCTCTTCCCTGTCTACTTTGATGGACACAAAATATTTATTTAACAAACCTGCAATTTCCTCATCTTCAAATGATTCCTCCTCCATTACATGACACCAGTGGCATGTTGAATAGCCAATGGATAGAAAAATAGGCTTGTCTTCTTCTCTAGCTTTTTTAAAAGCCTGGCTACACCAGGGAAACCAGTTCACAGGATTTGTTGCATGTTGTCTCAGATAAGGGCTTTTTTCATTTTTCAAAGCATTAAATTTTCCCTGATCCATTTATTTACTGCCTCCTTTTTTATACCTTAGAAACCTCGAATTAATAGCTACTATTACCGTGCTTATAGACATAAGAACAGCGCCTACTGCAGGGCTTAGTAAAATGCCAAGGGGATACAAAACCCCGGCAGCAATAGGAATTGCAAAAGCATTATAGCCGGTTGCCCATCCTAAGTTTTGGAGCATTTTTCTGTAAGTGGCTTTTGACAGATCCAGCAATGACACTATGTCCTCAGGATTGCTTTTAACTAAAATAATACCAGCTGTTTCAATAGCCACGTCTGTACCAGCACCAACTGCTATTCCTATATCAGCCTGGGCCAGTGCCGGGGCATCATTTACTCCATCTCCGGTCATTGCTACCACAAAACCCCTTTTTTGAACTTCAATTATTTTATCTGCTTTTTCTTCAGGAAGGACTTCAGCGAAATATTCCTCCAGGCCTAATTCACTTGCCACCCATTTGGCAACCTTTTCATTATCCCCGGTTAGCATCATTGGCTTTATTCCCATTTCTTTTATTTTTTTTATTGCAGATCTAGATTCCTCCCTTATTATGTCTGCCAGGGCAATGGCTCCAACTAAATCATCTTCTATAATTACAAAAACCACAGTTTTTCCTTCAGAAGTAAGGGTATCAATTTCCGGTTCTTGTTTTAAGTCTATATTATTTTCCCTGAGGTATCCGGGGCTTACAACCATTACCTGCTTACCCCCCACCTTTGCCTTTGCGCCCTTCCCGGTTATGGATTCAAAATCTTTTACCTCAAGTTTATTTTCTACCTCTTTTGCTATCCCTTTGGCAATTGAATGCTCTGAATTTTTTTCCAATGAGGCAGCGTATTTAATTATATCTTCTTCGGTAAATTCACTGTTAAATGATAAGGTATCTGTTACTCCAAACTCGCCTCTGGTTAAAGTCCCGGTCTTGTCAAAAATAATTGCATCAGCATTTCTAGCCCTTTCAAATGCTGTCCTATCCCTAATAATTAAGCCATTCCTTGCTGATATGGCAGTAGATACTGCAACTACTAAAGGTATGGCAAGTCCCAATGCATGGGGGCAGGTAATAACCATTACTGTAACGGACCTCTCCAGAGAAAAGCTTAAATCCCTCTGGATTAAAAATATCCACACCATGAAAGTAATAAAGCCTACCGAAATAGCAATAATGGTTAACCAGAAGGCAGCTTTATTTGCCAAATCCTGGGTTTTTGATTTACTTTCCTGGGCTTCTTCTACCCTCTTTATAATCTGGGATAGAAATGATTGTTCGCCTGCTTTTTTAATTTCAACTTTAACTGAGCCTTCCCCATTAATTGAGCCCCCAATTACTTCATCATCTTGCCTTTTTTCAACCGGCTTTGATTCTCCTGTTAACATAGCTTCGTTAACACTAGTTTGCCCTTCATATACAACACCGTCAACTGGAATTTTCTCTCCCGGCTTTATAAGCACCTTATCTCCCACCTTTAATTCATTTAAGGGGATATCTTCAGTTTTTCCATCTTCTATCCGGTGAGCTTGCTTGGGCATGAGCTTTGCCAGCTCCTGCAAAGCGCTTGAAGCACCCATTATTGATTTCATTTCAATCCAGTGTCCCAGAAGCATAATATCGATCAGGGTAGCCAGTTCCCAGAAAAAGTATTTTCCCTCTATACCGAATACCACTGCTGAACTGTAAACATAAGCAACAGTTATTGCTAGCCCAATCAAGGTCATCATTCCAGGTTGCTTTGTCTTTAATTCGTTATAGGTGCCTTTGAGAAAAGGCCATCCGCCATAAAAGAAAATAAATGTGGAAAGGGCAAAAATTACATAACCACTACCCCTGAATTGTAGAAGGTTTTCAATGTTTAACAGCTGCTGAATTATAGGGGAAAGCAGCAAAACAGGAATAGTTACAATTATAGAAATTATAAATCTTTTTCTAAAATCAGCTACCATCATTTCATGGTGACTGTGGCCTTTCTTTTCCATTTTCCCCTCCATAATTAATATTTGTTTATAATGATAACTATTTGTATAGTTTTTGTAGAGTATTTAAAAATTACCATTAATATGAAAGTAAATCAAAAAAGAATTCGCACTCTTAAAGAAGAAAAAATAAGGAATGGGCCCATAGCTTATTGGATTAGCAGGGACCAGAGAGTAAATGATAACTGGGCTCTTTTATACACTCTTCAATTAGCCCAAAAATATAATAAAGAGGCCATATGCATTTTTTGCTTAACCAAAGAATTCCTGGATTCCAGCCAAATACATTATGCATTTATGCTGAAGGGACTTAAACAGCTGGAAAAAAACCTGAAATCAGTAAATATACCATTCTATCTAATAGTTGGTCAGCCTAAACAGGCTATACCAGAACTGGTTGAAAAAATGAATATAAGCATACTGGTTACTGATTTTGACCCCCTAAAAATCAAAAGGAGATGGAAAGCTGATGTTCTAAATAATACTAGCATACCTTTTTATGAGGTAGATACCCACAATATTGTCCCCTGCTGGGTGGCTTCAGAAAAACAGGAATATGCAGCATATACTTTCAGGCCTAAGATAAATGAAAAAAAAGTTCAATTTTTAGAAAATTTTCCCAAATTAGTAAAACAGCAAAAACCTTCTTACCACAAAATTGAATGGGATAGTATATATAAGAGGATAAATATAAGGGGGTCGGCTCTGGATGATTTGTGGTTACAGCCAGGAGAAGAAAATGCATTTAAGAAATTGGATACTTTCTTAAACAGAAAATTAAAAGACTATAATAGCTTTAGAAATGACCCTGCCAGAGATATTCAATCTAACCTTTCCCCTTATCTTCACTTTGGCCACATATCATCCCAAAGAGTTGCCCTTGAAGCATTAAGTAAAGAACCTGATTTAAATATAGATGCTTTTTTAGAAGAGTTAATTGTTAGAAAAGAATTATCTGATAACTTCTGTTACTACAATCAAGATTATGATAACTTCAACGGTTTCCCTGACTGGGCTAAGAAAACTTTAAACACACACAAGCGTGACCGCCGGAAATACAATTATTCCCTAAACGAGCTGGAAAACGCACAAACCCATGACCTGGTTTGGAATGCAGCACAAAATGAGATGAAAAATAAGTATAAAATGCATGGTTATATGAGAATGTATTGGGCTAAGAAAATACTGGAGTGGACAGATCATCCCAGCCAGGCCCAGGAATTTGCCATATATTTAAATAACAAATATGAATTAGACGGAAGAGATCCTAACGGATATGCAGGAATTGCCTGGTCCATAGGGGGCGTCCATGACCGGGCGTGGAAGGAAAGAGAAATATTTGGAAAAATAAGGTATATGAGCCAGAATAGCCTAAAAAGGAAGTTTAACCTTAGAAAATATACCAGCACTTTTTTAAGTTGATTGTTGTGAGTATTCCTTCAATTTTTGCAGGTAATTATGCATCCTTTCATTAACTTTGTAATTAACAGAATCCTTTTCAAAATTATTGCCTTCCAACCTTTTGCCAGCTTTTACTCCTGTAAGTATTTCAATTCCTTCATCAATTGTGTCCACTGAATAAATATGGAATTTACCTTCACCAACAGCCTTCACAATTTCCTCTTTAAGCATTAAATTTTTTTCATTGCTCGTGGGGATTATTACCCCCTGGCTACCATCCAACCCTTTGATCTTGCATATTTCAAAAAACCCTTCTATCTTTTCATTTACTCCTCCAATTGCCTGAACTTCACCTTTCTGGTTGACTGACCCCGTAACAGCAATGTTCTGCTTTAAAGGTAATCCTGACAATGAAGAAATTAAAGCATACAATTCAGCACTTGAAGCACTGTCACCTTCCACTCCGCTATAGCTTTGCTCAAAAACTAGTCTTGCTGATAAATTGAAAGGTTTATCCTGGGCATACCTGTTAATCATATAACCGCTTAATATCATAACTCCCTTGCTGTGAACCGGGCCTCCTAACTTAGTTTCCCTTTCAATATCCACTATTCCTTCTTTTCCTATTCCCACATTCGCGGTAACCCTTGAAGGCTTACCAAAAGAATAATTACCTACACTGGTAATCGAAAGGCCGTTAACTTGACCAACAACCTCTCCACTAATATCTATTAAAATGGTGCTTCTTTCAATCATCTCCTGAATTTTTTCCTGAATCAAGTTTGACCTGTAAATTTTTTCATTTATAGCTTTCTGGATATGTCCAGAATTTATGTATTTTGAGTCTTCTTCCTGGGCATAATAATTTGCCTCATAAATTATATCTCCTATTTCTGAAAATTTAGTGGACAGTTTTTCCTTATCAGAAGAAATTCTTAACCCATGTTCAATTATTTTAGCCACAGCTGAAACATGGAGGTGTTTCAGGTTTTCTTTGTTGCAAAAAGTGCAAACAAAAGAGGCGTACTTCTTAACATTATCCTTATTTTTATCCATAACCCAGTCGAAGTCAGCCTTTACTTTAAAAAGTTTTTTAAAATCATTGTCGTAATTAAACAGGAGGTTATAAAAGAGGGGTCTTCCGATTAATATAATTTTTAAATCAAGGGGTATAGGTTCAGGCTTTAATCCCTTGGTAGTAACCAGTCCAAACTTTTCTCCTGCTTCCTCTATGTCAATTTTTTTATCCCTTAAAGCAATTTTTAGACTATCCCAGGAAAAGGGATTTTTCAGTAGCTCTTCTACAGGTAATATTAAAAATCCCCCATTTGCCTTATGCAGGGCTCCATTTCTGATCATGGTAAAATCGGTAGTCAAAATACCAAATTGAGCTTCTTTTTCTAGTTTCCCGAAAAGGTTCTTGTAATTTGGATTGTGTTCTACTATTACTGGTGCCCCCTTTTTTTCAGAGTTATCAATAACTACATTCACTTCATATTTCCGGAATTTCGCTTCTTTAATCCAAGGCATAGAAAAAGGTGAGCCCTTTTTTTGTTCGTCTTGTTTTAAAAAAGTCTTTATATTTTCTAATACATCTTTTTGGACTGCATCAATGTATTCCTGCACTTTTTCATTATCTTTATACTTCTCTTTAATCTCATCCACTAGCGGTCCCATGGTATATAAGGCAACATTTTTGTCCAATTTTTCAGTGTCTTCTTCTATTTCTTTATCCAGCTTTCTTACCTTATTCATGGTACTTTTCAGGTCTTCGTTTAGCTCTTTCCTTTTCTTTTTAAGCTGTTCACGTTTCCCTTTTTCAAGGGACATAAATTGCTCCTCATTTAAAACCTTACCGTCTACCACTGGAAGGAAAAATAACCCAAAAGCAGTTTGTTTTAATACAAAGCCTTCTTTTTTTGCTCTCTCTTTTAAATCTGTTATCAGCTTATTTCTTTCTTCCTCAACTTTTTTGGTAATAGACTCTTTTTTTTCTAAATAATCTTTGCCAGAAAACGCCTTCGGCAGGGAATTTTTTAATTTTTCTATAAAATTTTTCATATCATTCTTAAATTTATTACCCAACCCTGCCTTTAGTTCTATAGTTTTTGGTTCATAGGAATTTTCAAAGTTTTTAACATAACACCAGTCGTTTGGTCTTGGTTTTTCCTTTGCAATTTCATTTACAAAACTGTTTACTCCAGTGGTCCTGCCAGTGCCGGGAATTCCAGATACAAAAATATTAAAACCTTTATTATGTATATTAAGCCCAAACTTTAGGGCTTTTACAGCCCTATCCTGGCCAACTATGCTGTCTAATGAATCGAGCTCCTCAGTGGTCTCACAATCAATTTCATTCTCTTTTATAATAATCCTTAAATCTTTAGAATTTAATTCACCCATCTGCTTTCCCCTTTACAATTAATTAATTATTGTAATTATAATAGTAATTGAATTACGGATAGATTTAAATAAATTCATTATTAGCAGAAAACCCTCAGCTTATCTAACAAGCCCATGCCTGTATCAGCTATCATTTCCCCGAAACTTATTTTGCTATAGGCTAAATTAGCCTGCTTCTATAGGTCAATATTATTTAAAAAATTCTGTTACTAACTTAATTTTTACCAAAATATTCCGGTATTAGACTTATCTTACTATAACCCCATTCATAAGACGGTTCTATTGCGCTGCCCTCCTGGTTTTCATTAAAAGTAGCAATGGTAACCTGGTCAAGGTTTTTATTACTGTTTACTGGATCCAGGTAAGTTGATACCACCTCCAGCATATACTTAAAATCCTTTATTTCTCCAGAAAGTACCGGGATAGACTCTCTTTCTTCCTTAAAACAGGTATCATCATATTCAAATATTGCTCCTGGGATAAAATCAACCCCGTTTATGTATGCTGCAATCTTCCATACCAGGTATAACAATTTAAGCCGGTCTGCAAAATCTGCCGTATTTTGGGGATAGCCTGCATAAGCATGGTAAAGGGAGACAGCATCAAATAGCTTTGTCCCGCTAAAATCGTAATTCCAGAAGACCTGGTCCCCAACCAGGTAAACTCCATAACCCTTATTTTTAAAATTTTTCCTAATTTCATTTATGGCGCCGCTAAAATTTCCGGTTATATCCCTGGTAACATAAATCCATAAAACAGGCTTACCGTTTATATGGAAATAATTTTTATTACCAAAGTAAGTCTCTGCAATATGGTCCATATCTTCAATAAAAAGATTGTAAATATCTTCATTACCAAAGTCATAAGGCGGATTCCCATATGTCCCGGAAAACCTTAGCATGGTATCATACATAAGACAAAATTTTGTCCCGCCCAAATCATGGCTTGCTATCCCCTCCTGGATACTTTCATCTAACTCCGGGATATATTCAACTTTGAATACATCAATTCCATATTTATTTGCCCATTTCCGGTGATTTTTCAGCACTTCAGGATCCAAACTATCATAAAATCCAAGGTAGGGCTTGTTTGAGGCCCCCCGTTGCCAGTTCTTTTCATTCCACCACGTGTAATAGTCGCAGTAGACTATGGTATCGCTGATTTTGTTTTTGTCTAGAAAGTCAATTGAATTTTTAGTTTTCTCATATAAAAAATAACTGGAATTGCCCAATAAAAAATAATTTTTTTCAAGGAAATATAATATACCCAAGCTGCAAACCAACAATACAACAGCTAAAAATATGCAAACAAGGACTTTTTTCCATTTTTTTAATTCCATTTTATTTTTATTAGCCAGGTTCTGGACAAGGGAAAGGGATTTAACCCTGTTACGGGTATATCCTATTGAATTTTAGAAAGCATTACCCTTTAAACTGGAAATATATTAAAACTGCCGTAAGTATTACTATTGCCACTATAGAAATAATGCAACCGGGACTTTTAAACATTTCCCCGTATGCTTCCTGGGGAGAGGGGGTTTTTGGCATTTTTTTCCCTGGTTCTTCAAATTCTTCATTTAACTTATAACCACAATAGGGGCAGAGGTTAAAATCTTCTTTTATTGGCTTATAGCATTTCGGGCAAAGCTCCTTGCCCAGTTTGCTGGTTTCTTCAATTTTTTTATCTATTTCTCTTTCATCCAGGTTTAACCGTTTTTTTAATTTATCTAAAACTTTTTTTTCGTTTTCATTAATTCCGTCCTGGCTAAACTTATGATAAACATAGGCGTAAAGTTCGGCCAAGTCTTCATCATCAAATTTTTTTAAGACTTCTACTTCTTTATCAGTAATTTCCTTAAAAACAATTATATTGTCTTCTATCTTGTCAAACTCCTTATCAAGTCTTTCATCACATTCTTCACAATACAGTGAGTCTGAATCTTCGGGCAATTCCTTTCCGCATTCTTCGCATTTATCAACCATGGTTTCCTTACCTTCCTGTCTTTGCTATTTTTGTATATTTTAAAGCAAATTCTTTAATTCCTCCAATATTATTTTACTGGCCTCCTTGTCTAACGGCTTATTTTCATTCCCACATTTAGGTGAATAAATGCAGGATGGACACCCCGAGCTGCAGTTGCAATCCCTTACCAGCTCATTGGTGATTTTAACTAGCTTGGGAAAAAGATAAAAAGCTTTCTCAGACAATCCTATCCCCCCTTCATAAGAATCATATATAAATACAGCTGCCTTTCTATTAAAAGGATGTG
>JBNJCV010000023.1:0-22435 GCA_051744245.1 Actinomycetota bacterium
CCTTTCTGCTGACCATAGGATAGTGGACGGGGCAGCAGCTGCTAAGTTTTTAGGCAAAGTTGTAGAGTTTGTGGAAAACCCTGAATTGCTGATGGTATAGGAAAGAGTATGTGGAAATAAGATGGACAAAGATGAAAAGGCAAAAATTACTTTATTTTGTGTAAATTGTAATAAAGAGGTGCCGCATACAGTTTATTATATTGGAAATTATCTGAGAAGCGTTACCTGTGACAATTGTGGAAAAAAGATCGAAATTGACCGGAGGCACCTCAGAACGGTTTTTGCTGAAGATTTTATAAATAGAATTCTTACCAAGCCACATAGGATGACTGAAGATATGAAAAAAGCAGTGGCGACACTAATGCCATTTTTCCCTAAAAGGTTAATTAGAGAACCGTTGAAAGTATTAAAGGAAATTTATGAAGTTCTAAAAAAGGATGAAAAAAGTTAAATTTTTATAACACTTTTTTTAAAAGTGTCCCTAATTTTTTCAATTATTTGTTCTTTGACATAAGGAAGCGGAAGCTTCTTGTTTAAAATTTTTTCAGTAGAAGTTTGGCTGTATTCTTTTAGGCCGCAGGCAATTATATTTTCAAAATAAGTGAGGTCTGTATTGATATTTAGGGCAAAACCATGCATTGAAATCCATTTTTTTATCCTTATTCCTATGGATGCGATTTTTGAATTACCCACAAAGACCCCCCTGTGCTTTGGAATCCTTATTCCTTTTATGCCATAAAGGCTTAAGAAATCTATTATAAGCTGTTCAATATTAAAAACGTATAAAGCTAAGTCTTTTTTAATATGCTTAAGATTTATAATGGGGTAGCCAATAAGTTGACCAGGCCCATGAAAAGTTATATCCCCGCCCCGGTTCGACTGGATAAGGGTAATTTTTTGTTCTCTTAGTTTTTCGGGGTTGGCTTTTAGATTATCTAAATTTCTGTTATTGCCAATAGTTATTACTGGCTTATGTTCTAGCAATAGCAGGAAACCAAGGCTGTTAGTTTGCCTGGTTATTTCAAAAAGGTTTTCCTGTATTTTAAAAGCTTTGCTGTAATCAATAATTCCAAGGTCGAAATATATGATATGGTCCGGACTGCAGTCATTTCTTGCTTTTTTTAATATATCTTTTAATAACATAACCGGTTAAATTATATTTTATTTTTAAATGAGTTAAAAGGAGGAAATATGGTAAATAAAACAGATTTAGCAATAATAGGTTCAGGGCCTGGAGGCTATATAACTGCCATAAGGGCAGCAAAATTGGGTATTGAAACAACTGTAATTGAAAAAGGACATCTTGGTGGAGTGTGCCTAAACTGGGGTTGCATGCCCACGAAATCCTTGTTCCATTTAGCTCAGACCTTGGATTATGTAAAGAAAGCAGATGCTATTGGCATAAACATAGAAGGTTATGAGGTTGATTTTAAAAAGGTAATGGAAAGAAAAGATACAGTTGTCAATATTCTTAGAAAATCGATAGAGAGCCATTTTAAGAAAAATAATATAAACCTTATAAAAGGTGAGGCTAAACTGGTATCTGAAAATAAAATAGATATTGAGGGCCAAAGCCTTGAAGCTAAAAACATTATAATAGCAACCGGCTCTTCACCCAGCCAGATACCACCATTTGATTTTTCCAAAGAAGGAATATTGACAAATAGAAAAGTACTATCTTTGGAAAGCCTTCCTTCTTCAATGCTTGTTGTTGGTGGTGGGGTAATAGGTTCCGAATTTGCTAATATATTTTCTACCCTGGGGACCAAGGTAACCATTATTGAAATCCTTCCAACAATCCTTGCTGCAGAGGATGACGAGGTATCGGGGTTAATGGCTTCAGTATTTAAGGACAAAGGAATTGAAGTCCTTACTGACAGTACTGTTGAAAGCGTAGAAGGAAAAGATGGGAACTTTGTTTGTAAAACTAAGGAGGAAAAGGAAATAAAAGCAGAAAAAATATTAGTTTCAGTAGGTAGGAAACCTAATACTGAAAATATTGGCTTGGAAGAAGTTGGCGTTGAAACTGATAGCAAAGGATATATAAAGGTCAACTCAAAACTTCAAACCAACATGGAAAATATATACGCAATTGGGGATGCTATAGGGGGTTACCAGCTGGCACATGTGGCTTCTTCTGAAGGTAAAATCGCGGTTGAAAATATATTGGGTAAAGATAAAAGTATTGATTATAATTCAGTGCCATATGCTGTATTTACCATGCCGGAGATAGGCGTTGTAGGTCTAACTGAGAAAAAAGCAAAGGAAAAGGGTATAAATATTAAGATAGGCAAGTTTCCATTTACCCATAATGGAAAAGCATTCATTGACAATGAAACCGAAGGTTTTGTAAAAATAATTGCTTCAGAAGATACCGGGGAAATTCTTGGAGCCCATGCTATAGGACCAAGAGCATCTGATATTATACATGAAGCAGTGGTGGCTATGAAAGGCGAACTACCAATAGATTATATTGCAGAAACCATACATGCGCATCCTACTATAGCGGAATCTATGCTTGAGGCAAGCGAGGATGTTTTTGGACTTGCTACTCATATATAAAAATTAGAGACAGTTAAATAAAAATCTTGTAGAAGGCTGGCCTGCTTAATGTCAGCCTTCTAACAATTTTCCCCTTAATTAATAGAATATAGGTGAAATTCAAGAATTTGCTGCTATAATAACCGGAAAACATCATAATATAGGGATATACTGTATTTAAAGGTTTTGAAAATGTATAAATTAATAGTAACAGATGTAGACGGGACATTGCTCAATAAAGAGTCTAATTTGCCCAGTTTAAATAAAAAGGCATTGTTTGCCTGCAAGGATAAGGGTATTGGAGTAGTACTAGCTACAGGCAAAACCATAGATGCTATTTATCCGGTGGTAAGGGATTTGGACCTCAAGTTACCCCAAATAACCCTTAGTGGGGCAGCTACCTTGAATAAGGATTTAAAAGTTATAAGTTCAATAAAATTTAATCCAGAATATTATTTGGATTTAGTTAAGGATGTGAAAAGAAAAGGCTATACTCCTATTACCTGCATCCTTGACGGCAAGATTTTTTACGAAAAGTATCACCCAAATATGGAACACATTAGGGAAGTGGGGGAAAAATTAATAAAAGTTGACAGTATTGAAACTAAATATTTCCAGAAAAATACTGCCAATATAAATGTTCCTATTCCTGAAACAGATCCTTTAGACAGTTATTTAAGAAGCAGGTATTCGGATATCTTGCAGATAGTAAGGTCAGGCAAATATTTTTTTGATATATTAAATAAGAATGCCACAAAAGGTAATGCATTGCTAAATATATTGGAATTGCTTGGAATAAAAAAACAGGAAGTGGTTGTATTTGGCGATAGCTATAATGATCTTAGCTTATTTGAAGTCGGTGGGCTTAAAATTGCGGTCAAAAATTCATATCCTGAAGTTTTAGATGTAGCTGATATAATAACAAGTGAAAATTATAATGCTGGCTTGGGGAAAGCAATTTACAAATATGTATTGAAGGAAAAAATGTAGCATTTGTTTTTTAAAAAATAAGTGGTAAATTAGTTAAAAAATGCAATAAAAATTTATTTTTATGGCTGCTGCAGCATAGAAGCTAATAATTGCTTCTAGTAAGCCTATAACCAAAAAAGAGTTAGTTAAAAAAGTAAAGTTCCTTTAGATATTTAGTAGCTGTGATTGAAAATCCCTAAAGAGTTAGAAGAACTTAAAAGTGCAAACAGGAAATAAATATGTTAAAAAAGATTTCCATATTTCTTATATGCTTGTTATTCTTGGTTTCTATAGCCTGTAAATCAGTCGATATAGACGCAGAGCAGGATACCGGAGCTGAAACCGTGCCAGCTGAATTTCAGAATATATCGGTAGAAGAGGCAGAAGATTTAATTAACGACCATGACATTTTTTTACTTGATGTACGGACGGAAGAAGAATTTAGTTCAGGGCATATAGAAGAGGCAATAAATATACCTGTAGGTGACCTAGATCAAAGGTTGGGCAAAATACCTGGAAATAAAAAAATTATTGTATACTGCAGGAGCGGAACCAGGAGCCGCAGAGCAGCAGATATACTTATAGATAATGGATTTAAGCAGGTCTACAATATGGAGGGGGGAATAATTGAGTGGAAGAATAAAGGCCTGTCAGTGGTTGAGTAGGGGATTTATGTTTTAAGGTTTTTCTGATATAGATAATGGCTAGTACCAGCCAAGAACCACAGATGAGCAATCAAAAGATTAATTTTTAATTCAAGGATAGCAGATATGGTAGTCTGTAGAAATACAGAAGGAAAATCCGAGCTTATTAATCTAGGGAAATATAAGTGGTAAGCAATTATGGTTGTAAAAGTTACCAGGTATAATTTTATTCTGGAGAAAAAAAGTAAACAATTTTTGCTAATTTCTGTTATTTTTTAAAAATTTATTATTAATATACAAAAAGAAAAAAACTTCTGGACACCGGCTAACTGCTTCCAGGGAAATAAATATTTTTAAGAATTGTGAAATAAAGATTGATGATTACCAGATATTCTTTGCAGGACTTCGCAATAAGTGTGTCTGGAAGTAAAAATCTTTTGGCATATAATTAAGATAAATGTATTTAGAAAGGGAATTGTAATCAATTTTTAATATGTCCTCGGGGTTTATATATTTCCCGTTATAAATAACTCCGAAGTGGAGATGGGGTTCCTCACTTGAGGGGTCCGAGCTTGCTCCAATTGTTGCTATTTTTTCACCTTGCCTCACATAATCTCCACAGGATACTAAAATAGTAGAGAGGTTGAGGTATGTGCTCCTTATTTTCTTATTATGCTTTATGACGACAGTTTTTCCCCCGATAGGGGAAAACCCTACATAGCTAACATAGCCATTTCCAGATGCAATTATTTCTGTACCCCTGTCCCCTTTTATATCAATTCCTGTATGGTGTAAATATTCCTGGTTTTCCTGGTTCCAGTATTTTTCCCTGAACCCTGTTATTATCTTGCCGTGTAAGGGAAAAATAAAAGGAACTTTTACATCAGAATATAAAGGTTTACCGGGAATAAGAGTTAGCAGCAAAAAGATTGTTGATAGGAAAAGAAAGTTTTTAACAATTTTCATGCGCTTAATTATAACATAAATACACAAATATGCAAATGTATATAAATTATATTTTACTAATATAATTCTAAATTTTATAATAGGATAAAATCAAAAATTTGGGAGGGAGAAATGAATAAAAGAATAAATGAAATTTTAAGCTGGTATAGTAGCGAGAACCCAGGAACTTTGAGGAATCTGTACAGGATTTTAATGCAAGGCAAGTTAGGCGGAACAGGCAAGATGGTCATTCTTCCTGTAGACCAGGGTTTTGAGCATGGTCCAGCCCGTAGCTTTGCCCCTAATCCGTCAGGATATGATCCGGAGTACCATGTAAGGCTAGCAATAAAAGCAGGACTTAATGCTCATGCAGCACCCTTGGGCTCTATACAAACATTTGCCAGGGATTATGCAGGCCAAATTCCTTTAATACTCAAAGCTAACAATCATGACTCATTAGATAAATCCGGTGATCCTATTCCAGCACTTACAGCTTCTGTTGAAGATGCTTTAAGGTTGGGGTGTAGCGCAATAGGTTTTACCATTTACCCAGGTAGTGCTAATTTTAAGCAGATGTATGAAGAAGTAAAGGAAATGGCTCTGGAAGCTAAAAGATATGGTTTGGTAGTAGTTGTGTGGTCCTATCCCAGAGGATCGGGGTTATCAAAAGAAGGAGAGACAGCAGTAGATGTAGTGGCTTATGCTGCACAGATAGCAGCCCAGCTTGGAGCCCACCTTATAAAAGTGAAACCGCCAACAGAGTATCTCGAAAAAGAAAAAGCGAAAAAAGTTTACGAAAAATATGAAATTCCAATTTCTACCCTTAAAGACAGGGTTGAGAATGTGGTGCAGAGCGCTTTTAACGGTAAAAGGATAGTTATCTTCTCCGGAGGTCCAGCAAAGGGAAGAAAGGATGTCCTGGAAGAAATAAAACAGATAAAGGAAGGTGGAGCATTTGGTTCCATAATTGGAAGAAATTCTTTCCAGAGGCCAGAAAAAGAGGCAGTGGAATTCTTGGATGACATTATAAATATCTATAAAGAATAATATTGGATATTAACTTAATAATTGGAGCCCTGGGCCAGGAAGTGTCCGGGGCTCTTTCATTGTTAAAAATTAAAAGCAAAACCAGGCAGGGGAATGCAGTAATTTATAGATGTAGCTATGAAAGTAAAATATTTTGGGTTCTAAAAACTGGAATGGGGAGAAAAAATACAGCTGAAGCCTTTAAGTTTCTATTAAATATGATGGATTCAAACAGTATAGTTGTAGCATTCAATACTGGTTTTTGTGGGGCTACCAGTAAAAACTTTGAAATAGGGGATATCTTATCTTATTCAAAAATAAAAAGCCTGGATACAACTTATGGAAATATTGTGGAAAAGGATGAAATAAATTTAAGGAAAATTGAAAATAATATTCCCGTAGAAGTTACTGGTGGTACCACAGAATATCTTACTAATGATAAAGCTTTGAAGGAAAAAATCCTTAAACATACAGGGGTTCAGGCGGTGGATATGGAAAGCTATTATATAGCCAAGTTGATGGCTAAAAAAAATATAAATTTCCAAGTATTAAGAGTTGTTTCTGATACACTGGAAAATAATTTTCCAGGGTTTTTTATGGATTTTTCTTTGGGCAATAATATTTCTGGGATAATAAATTTATTTAAATTTATCCTGAATCCCAGAAATATCAAAAAAATGCACAGGGTTATAAAAAATATAAAAATTGCCAAAAAAAGTTTAAATAAAACCGTTAAGCTATTGGTGTTACATTAAAGGGAACTCCCACTTTTTCACCATTTTTTTTCAAATCCTTCACCACTGCTTTTAGTAAAGGTACTCCATGTTTCCTGTTATATGCTTCACTCTCAAATTCTTTTTCACCTGCTACGTATATCTTTTCTTTTCCCTTAGCTCTTGGAGCATTTTTTAATTCTTCAATTAGGCTATCCATCTGTTTCTTGAAATCTATAACCGGCCTAAATGCATCAATATTTATGGCTACAAAGAAATGACCAATATTGGATTCCCTGGGTTCATGGGGAAATCCTATATTTGTAAGATGTGCGCTTCCAGATAAAACCCCGCATAGTATATCAACCATTATTGCTAAACCATACCCTTTATAACTTCTCATTATATCGCTTCCGCCTAATGGGGTAACTGCTCCAGGTCCCCCGCTTTGCACTTTTTTGGGGTCTTCTGTTAGGTTGCCTTCATCATCGATGCCCCAACCGAGGGGGATTTTTTCACCTTTTTTCTCATACACTTTTACTTTTCCAATGGGTACAGTGCTTGTCGCCATATCCAATACAAACGGATTTTCCTTATATGAAGGGGCAGCAATACTTACGGGATTAGTACCAAATACTGCACTTTTTCCATAAGTAGGGGCCACAAGAGGCTGAGAATTCGTGAGGCTAATTCCAATCATGTTATGTTCTAAAGCCATCATTGAATAATAGCCGGCTATGCCAAAATGGTTGCTGCGCTTTACTGTTACTATAGCAACATTTGCTTTTTTGGCTTTGTTGATGCATTTTTCCATTGCCTTGTAAGCGGCTACCTGTCCTAATCCATTTCCCCCATCAATTAAAGCTGTGGTATCAGTTTCAGATAAAACTTTGATGGGAGTAGTTGGATTCATATATTTCTTTAGGAGCCTATTTCCATAATAAGTACTTAGCCTTATAAGTCCATGAGAATTTATTCCACGCAAGTCTGCAGAGATTAATACATCACCCACAATTTTTGCATCTTCTTCAGAAACTCCTAGTTTATTCATGAATTTGATGGTGTAATTAATCAAATCTTCCTTTTTGTAACGGTTTATATTTTCCATTTTTTAATCCTTTCTAAAATAATTACCTTTTTTCTATAAAAAATAATTACAAAATTCCTTAAAATAGATATAATGTATAGTGTTGATTTTAGAATACAGATATATTTGGAATAGTTCAAGTTATTTATATAAAGGGATACGGAGGTAATTCTATGAACAAAGGCGAACTAATAGAAGCGGTAAAAGAAAAAACTGGGTTGACCAAAAAAGACGTCAAAAAAATTATTGATGCCACTACAGATGTGATAACAGATTCTTTGGTCAATGGTGAAAAAGTTTCACTTGTTGGTTTTGGAACCTTCCAAACTTCACATAGGAAAGAAAGGATAGGAAAGAATCCCCAGACTGGCGAAAAAATTAAAATATCTGCGAGAAATGTTCCCAGGTTCGTAGCAGGTAAAAGTCTAAAAGACCAAGTTAAATAGAGGACTACAAGATAGGGCACTGTAACAGGTGTCCTATTATTAATCTTGTTTGAGGTCTTATTAAAAATTAATATTGCTATCTTGTAAAAAGGTGTGCGTATCTTGATAGGGAAGTTTCACCTTCTTTGTCTTAAAATCTGCAACCCTTTTGAAGTGTTTTAACGTATTTACTTTTATGGTTCTCAAAATACTCACTGCCATGTTTCATTTCTTCCTCTTTTGGTATTTATGTACAAAAGATATACTACTATTTTATAAGGGGTGGGTACCGCATAGCTTAAAATGAAGAAATTATGGATATTGAAGACCGTATAAACATAATAAAAAGAAGAAAAAATAATTTCTAAATATTTAACTTCTTACCTTGAAAGCATCCCCAAATTATGGATAATTATTATTAAAAATAGTATAAAAAAGTATATGATTAAAAATATATGAATTTAGTAATAACTGTAAATAAAATTAAAGGCTACTGCCCAGTTTATAAAACTAATGACAAATTTTTAATCAAGGACGGATATAAACTAACACTGGAGGCGGTAGATTCTATTTGTATGCACTCGCTGGCATCCATCATGCCCTATTATGTGGCTTTGAGTAAAAAAATAAATCCAAAAGATTTAGGCCTTTCTTCAAAAGACGGTAATGTAGCTTATGTACAATGCCTGGATCCTTGTGATTATACAGGAGGAGGAACTGTAATATTTGAAATAAGGGTTAAAGATAATGGCTAAAAGCAAGTCAAATTTTTTTTTAAACCAAACTGATGTAGTTTTATTTTTATTGTTACTAGGTTTTTTTACAGTTATTTCTATGTATAACTATCTTTTATTTCACACCCTTGCAGAAATATTCAGCATTGTAATCGCTTTTGCAATTTTTATCATTGCCTGGAATTCAAGGAAGTTTATAGATAACCACTACCTTATGTTTATTGGTATAGCTTACCTGTTTATAGCTATCCTCGACCTTTTACATACCTTGGCTTATAAGGGAATGAATATATTTGAAAGTGGCGCCAATATTTCCACCCAGCTCTGGATATCTGCACGCTACATGGAAGCTATCTCCTTGGCTGTTGCCCCTCTTTTTATAACAAGAAAGTTAAAATATTATATTGGGTTTACAATTTATCTAGCTGCAACGATGTTAATTATATTGTCTATATTCTATTGGGATATTTTTCCTTTGTGCTACACTGGAACTGAGCTTACCGTATTTAAAAAAGTTAGTGAATATATAGTAATAGCTATATTATTGTCATCTATATTTTTTCTTTACAATTTCAGAAATGAATTTGATAGAAGCGTATTAATATTGCTAGTTTCTTCCATCCTAGTTACGGCAATCGCGGAAATATTCTTTACTTTGTACAAGGATGTTTATGGTTTATTCAACTTGTTTGGTCATTTCTTTAAAATTATTTCTTTTTATCTGATATATAAGGCATTGATAGAAACAGGCCTGAGAAAACCATACCAAACCCTATTTAGAAGACTAAAGAAAAGTAGAGATCTCTTGGAAGATAGGTCCCATAAATTGGAATTAATAAATAAAGACCTTGAATCTTTTGCTTATACTGTTTCCCATGATTTAAGAAGCCCCTTACGGGGTATTGATGGTTACAGTTATTCACTTCAAGAGGAATATGGGAAGAAATTGGATAATAGGGGTCAGGAATTTATAAAAAATATCAGGAGCCTTGTTAAAAGAATGTCACAGTTGATTGACGATATTTTAAAGATATCCCATATCTCTACAAGAAATTTAACTTATTCTGAATTTAATATGGGAGAAATGGCCAAGCAAGTATTTTCAGAGCTAAAAAGCCATTACCAAAAGAAGAGCGTGGAGTTTATTTCAGATCCGCAAATGGTTGTAAAAGCAGATAAGGACTTAATAAGCATACTTTTAACCAATTTAATTGAAAATTCCTTAAAATTTATAAATAATAACAATGAAGGTAAAATAGAATTTAAAAAAACAGTAGCTGATGATAAATTAATATACTATATAAAAGATAATGGCATGGGCATGGATATGAAATATGCCAAGAAAATTTTTAAGCCTTTTGAAAAAGGCCACAGTAATGAAAATATAAAAGGAAGCGGAGTAGGGCTGGCTACAGCCAAAAAAATAGTCAATATGCATAAAGGAAAGATATGGATCGAAAGTGAAATTAATAAAGGGACAACAATATATTTTACTTTAGGAGCTTAAAAATGGATAAAAAAACAATATTATTAATAGAAGATGATACAATAGATGCAAGATTGACTTTAAAGGCTTTTAAAAAAAGCAATATTGACCTTAATTTTATACTAATGGCTTATAATGGGAAGCAAGCAATGGATTACTTGTTATTTAAAGGGGAGTTTGATAATCAGGAAATAAGTTTTATTCCCGATCTAATATTGCTGGACCTGAAGCTGCCGGAATACGATGGCTTTGAGGTGCTAAAGCAAATTAGAAAAAGCAAGCATACAAAGGTGATACCAGTAGTGGTGTTTTCTTCTTCAGACCATAAAAGTGATATTGCTAAAAGTTACCAGCTGGGGGCTAACAGTTTTGTCCAAAAGCCAATTAATTTTGAAGAATTTATAAGCTCTGTTGAATTAATATCAAAATTTTGGCTGCTGTTGAACAAAACAGCAAAATGATTTTTGGGTAATTGCTCAAATTTGAAAGAAAGTAGCAAAGTAGGCCCTTTAATATTTCCTTTCTTATTTTTCTAGATATTGGTTACAAGCATACAATTATTTTAGATCTTTAACCTAAAGCTAAATTTATATACAATATAAAGAAACTTGTGGGAGGAACTAATATGCCCCATGTAAAGGTTAAAATGTGGCCAGGCAGGTCCGAGGAAGAAAAAACTAAATTGGCAAATTCTATTCTTAACGCGGTAAAAGATATAATAGGCTGTCCGGGTGATTATGTTACAGTGGCTATTGAAGAGGTGCCTCAGGAAAAATGGTTTGACGAAGTTTATTATCCTGAGATAGAGGGTGAAAAGAAGCTACTATATAAAAAACCGGGCTATAACCCACCTGAGTAGGTTTTTTCTAATATTTACGTTAGAAAATACTTGGTTTTTTTTCCAATATAATTAATAATATTAGGAAATTGGAATAGATTGTAATTTTTGAAACAAATATTTATTAGGGAGGTTACAATGTCAGGAGCAGTTTCATTTAACAGTGATATTCTATCAAATAGAATATTAAAGGTTGAAGGAAGTCCCACTTTTGCATTAATTAAAAAAGCAGATGACTTAGATAAAAAACTTAAGGACAAAGGTAAATCCATTATTAGGTTTGGTATTGGCCAGCCGGATTTTAATACGCCCGATAATATAAAAGATGCTGCAAAAAAGGCAATAGAAGAAAATAAGACCAGATATACTTCAAGCACTGGCATTATTGAGTTAAAGGAAGCAATAGTTGATAAATTTGAAAAAGACAATGGCCTTAAGTATAGGATTGAAAACATACTGGTTGGGAATGGAGCTAAACATATACTTGATGATTTAATGCGTGTTTTCCTTAATGCTGGGGACAGGGTTATAATTCCAAAGCCCTATTGGGTTAGCTATACACAGCAAGTAGTGCTATCTGAAGGGATTCCGGAATTAGTAAATTTTAAAGAAGACTTAAAGATGGATATTGATAATCTTAAAGAAATTGTTAATAGCAAAGACAATATAAAACTGCTTATATTAAATAGCCCAAATAATCCTACCGGTGCTGTATACTCCAAGCCAGAGCTTGAAGAAATTGCAAAAATTTGTCTGGATAATGATATCTATATAATCGCAGATGAGGTATATGAGAATTTCATATATGGAGATGCAAGCCATTACAGTATTGCTTCATTTAGTGAAGAGCTCAAACAAAAAACTATAACTCTAAATGCTGTTTCTAAGACCTATGCTATGACTGGATGGAGGATTGGCTATTGTGGCGCTGATAGCAATATAGTAAAACAGGTGAAGAAAGTACACGACCAGTCTACATCAAATCCGTGTTCTATTTCCCAGTGGGCAGCCTTAGAAGCGCTTGAGGGAAGCCAGAAATCTGTAGAAGTAATGAGGAAAGAATACCAGAAAAGAAGGGATTATATCTACCAGAGAGTATCAGCCATAGAAGGCGTTGAATGTATATTACCCAAAGGGGCCTTTTATCTTTTCCCCAATGTTTCAAAATTATTTAAAGGAAACATAAACAATTCATTTGATTTTGCAGATAAACTTTTAGAGGAAGCACATGTTGCAGTTGTTCCGGGAGGAGCTTTTGGGGATGATAGGTCTATCAGGATAAGTTATGCAGCTTCTATGGAGAAAATAAAAGAAGGCATTGACAGAATGGAAGACTTCTGTAAGCGAGTCTGAAATTGTAAAAAATAATGTATTTAAGATTAACATCATGGCCTAAGATACCTAATCTATTTTTTTCTTATATTCTGATTATGGTATTCCTAAGCTTGGTAAATTGGAACTGTATATTGGAAAGTTAGATTTAATAAATTGTTCCTACCTCCCATGGGTTATTATATTAATTGAGAAAGCAAATAAATTTACCAGGTTTAAATAGGAGTGTTTTAATACTATATCAATCAACGGAAATTGTTACCTTAAATATTTTTTCAGGTTTTGCTTGCTCCCAAGACCTTTCATAATTTAATATGACAGGTGTTTTGCCTTTAGATATAGATTTAAGGGTAAATATTTCATAACCTCCTGCTCCCAGCTTTTCTTCACTTTCTTCAGATTCTATATATTCGGTATTTGTAACAGATATTACTGTACTATCTACTTTATCGCTCATAACCCAGCTATAGCCTGTAGAAGGGTTAGATTCTAATTTTATTTTTACTATATCATTTATTTCGAGGTTTAGGCTTTCACCATTATTTTTTTCTGTTAGAACCTTTTCTTCTGGTTTATAGTTTTCCACTTCTTTTTTACTACTATGGATAACACACTCATCTGCATCTGGTTTATATTCAACTATAAATACCCATACAAAATGACCTTGTTTTTCTTTTTCTTTGTTCCATGCTTCAAACTTTATTATACATTCATATAAATTTTGTTTCCCTTTTACTTTGCTTATACTTTCACTAGAAAATGGATTCTTAAATACCACTTCCTCATACATTGGGTTTTTTTCTATCTCTTCTTGTGCTGCAGTAATGCATTTCTCTTCTGTGTCAAGTTCAGGAATGCCTGATTTAAATTCTTCCTTTTGTGTTTCTTCAACAATATCCTTCTCTTTTGGTTCAGGCTTTCCTTTATTTAAGCAACTAGTCATTGAAAAAATAATTATTGAAGTTAAAAATACAACTATTAAAAATTTTTTGCCCATAAATCTCTCCCCTTTCCTCAAAGGATAGTATAAAAAGACTTGTTTATCAAAAAAGGTTATAGGATTAAAAAGCTATAAATCTGTATATCTAACTTAAAAAGATGATCAAAGGGTTTTTTTTATAAAGATTGAAAAATTAAACCACTACAGATTATGGCTTACGAGTTAGAGCGTTATGGTGTTAGGGAACGGGTTGCCCCGGTTGTTGGTGAAGAGTCTGAAGAGCCCTAAAAAGTATCATGGTGTCCCTGGGCAGATTCGAACTGCCGACACCAGGATTAGGAATCCTGTGCTCTATCCAACTGAGCTACAGGGACATTTGCAACTGTAAAATATTACCAGAGCAAAAAATTTCTGTCAAAGAGACATATTAATAATTTTTTCTACCAAATCTTCAAATTCCATTCCTGCTTCTTTGGCAGCTATGGGCAGTAAACTGGTATCTGTCATGCCAGGAGAAGTGTTAAGCTCTAGTACGTAGGGTACATTGTTTTGGTCTAGTATAATATCCACCCTGGATAGCTTATGGCAATCCAATGCATTATGGACATTAACCGCAGTTTTTTTAACTTCATCGGAGATTTTTTGTGTCAACCTTGCTGGCACAAAATATTCAGTTTCGTCAACCGAAAACCTGGATTCAAAATCAAAGAATTTTTTCTTTGGAACAATTTCTACTACTGGAAGAACCTGGACTTTTTCTTTACCCATTATGCTAACCGCAAGCTCAGTTCCTTTAATAAATTTTTCAATGATTACTTTTTTGCTATAGCTAAGGGCGGAAATAATTGCATCTGGAAGCATTTTTTCATTTTTTATAATTTTTATCCCAAGTGCAGAACCTTGAGCTGAAGGCTTTACCACTAATGGAAGCCCAAGTTTGTTTATAACAGCAGATAGAATTTTTGATGCGCCCAGTTCCTTAAAAGAGCTTTCATTTAAGAAATAAAATGGAGGTGTGGGTATCCCTTTATTTTGTAAAATCTGTTTTGAAATAATTTTATCAAAACTTAAGATATTAGAATATACTCCTGGGCCGGTATAGGGAATATCCAGTGCTTCAAGCATTTCTTGCATGGTTCCATCTTCACCGTCTTTTCCATGCAAAGCAATATAAGCTAAGTCAATCTTATTTTTGGTTAAATTATCAATAATTGACTCATCAACATCTAGCTTAGTGACATTATGCCCTAATTTCCGGAGGGCATTTGATACTCTTTGCCCGCTTTTTATTGATACTTCCCTCTCCAGGGACCTTCCACCCATAAGAACTGCTATATTTTTTTTCATATTAATCACTTCTCTTTATTATTTAAAGCTTTTATAAAGTTTAATTTTACCCTTTATAATTTCTGCTAATATTTTAATGCCTTTTTTAATGTTTTCTGTATTTTCGGAACAGAATGCTAGCCTAGCTTCATTATAACCGATATTATCCGCATAAAATCCACTTCCAGGTACATAGGCCACTTTATTCCTTATGGCATCTGCTAAAATTTCTTTGGTGTTTAAATAATCCGGTAATTTTAGCCAAATAAAAAAGCCTCCCTTGGGCTTTGACCAAGTTGACCCTTCCGGAAAGTACTTTTCTAAAGATTCCAGCATTGCGTCTCTTCTTTTAGAGTAGATTTTTATGAAATTATCTATATTGTCTTTCCAACTGGGATCAGAAAAATATTCAAAGGCAATTCTTTGGGAAAAAGAGCTGGTACAAAGATCTGCGGCTTGGACACCCAGAGTTAATTTTTCAATTATTAAATGAGGGGCTACTATCCACCCTATCCTAAAACCAGGGGCGAGTAGTTTTGAAAGAGTACTCATATACAGCACATGCTTATTGCCGCTGGTTGAATCCAGTTCTTTAATTGTAGGCAAAGTCTTGCCTTCATATCTAAGCATTCCATAGGGATTATCTTCAATAATTAATGTATTGTAATCTTTTGCAAGCTGTAATACTTTTTTTCTCCTTGGTAAGCTTAAGGTGACTCCTGAAGGATTAGAAAAATTTGGTACAAGATATATAAATTTGACTTGCTTGCCGCTTTTTTTTAGTTCTTCTAATTTTTTTTCTAGAATTGGTATTTTAATGCCTTTAGAGTCTACCGGAATTCCAATAATTTTAGGCTCATAAGATTTAAATGAGTTTAGCGCTCCGGTATAGCTTGGAGATTCAACTATTATAGAGTCACCTTTATTAATAAAAATTTTTGCTATAAGATCCAGTGCCTGTTGGCCTCCTGTAGTAACTATGATGTCCTCTTCATTTACTTCAATGTCTTCAAGCTTCATAACATTTACCAGCTTAGTTTTAAAAGGATAAAAACCTTCCGAGCTCCCATACTGCAAGCTAACATCACCATCTATGGCTAAAGCCCTTTTAACATATTTTTCCAGCTTTTGATAATTTAATGATTTGACTTCTGGATTTCCGCCGGCAAATGAAATTATATCAGGCCTAGCTGATAAAGCTAAGAGATCCCTTATTTCGGAGGAATACATTTTAGCCGTTCTCTGAGCATATAAGTGTTTCCAGTAGTCAAAAGTTATTTTTTTACTCATGCCCTAAAAAATAGTATTATTTAAATTGTTGTTTTAGTAATATATATTAAAAACAGAAAAACTTCAAAAGATATAGTTAGTAAATTATATTATTTTTTAGACATGTATCCGAATATCGAAATAAAAAATTTAGATTATGGCCAAATAAAGGATTTAAATATCCGGTGTACGGATTGTAATTTTTGGTATACCTATAAAAAGACCAGCTTCTTAGATAATTTCCAAGATATGGGAAACCTTTTTAAATTCCTTAAAAGCAAAATTTATGAAAATAAACATAAAAGCAACAAAATAAAAGGCATACTAAATTTTTATAGATTCGGGGGGAAAATAAAAGCAGCTTTCGACAGTGGAGAATGTATTGGCGTATTAATTTATGGGGACTATTACCTGTTTCCTAAATTAAAAAATTTTAACGTATACCCGCCTGATGTAAACAGTACTTTTATTAGCTGTATCTATGTAAAACAGAAATACCGTAATAAGTCTGTGGGCACCAGTTTGCTGCTGTCTTTAGAAAAAGACTTGATAAAGAAAAAAAACAGGTCAATGGAGATTATTGGCCAGAAAAGTGAAGGGAATTATTATGAGGCTATAGATGGTTTAACCCCTGCCAAGTTCTTAATTAAAAAGGGCTTTTATATTAAAAAGAATGACCATTACTTTCCCTTGTTAAGGCTGGATTTAAAAAATATTATAAAAGGATTTGACTTAGAAGAATTTTTAAGTAAAAATATAGTTCTCCGGAAAGAAGCCAGAAGCATCTGGTAGATTTGAAAAAAATTGAAAAATCATTATAATTATCAAAAGAGTTAACAAGTAACGGCGCGGGGTGGAGCAGTCTGGTAGCTCGTCGGGCTCATAACCCGAAGGTCATAGGTTCAAATCCTATCCCCGCTACCATTTTTCTTTACACCATTTTATTATAGATTATAATTTGGCTATGTCTGTAAAAAGAATCTTAAAATTTTTTTCTACTTTTATGGTGGTGCTTATACTTTTTTTACCCTCTTGCACCCAGTTTGGCCAGTTAAGGGAAAACATAGTTAACAAGTTTAGCAGCGAGGATGAGCTGGACAAGGCTATACTGGCAGTAGAAAATTTTTTTAATGCTATTGTGGAAAAAGATTATAAATCAGCTTATGAATATATCTCAAGTGATGACAAGCAGGACAATAGTTTCAAAGACTTTAAGAATGAATTTAGGAATGTAACTGATATAATATCTTTTGAGATTAATTGGGTTGAGGTTAAGAGCAACATTGCAATTGTATGCATAGACTTTGTGGATTCTTATGACGGAGAAGAAAAGGTATACAACAACAAAGAGGTATCTTTGGTAAAAGAAGAAGATGGAAGCTGGAAGGTAAAATTTTGGAAATAGGAAAAAAGATTTTAACAGAAAAGTACTGGAGGTCAAAACCCAGGAAAAGAATCAAGGATTCTATTCCATCAGAAAAAATACTACAGGTTATAGTTAATGGATTTAAAGTTGCAAATATTTCCTGCTCTCCCGGAAAAGAAAAAGAGCTTACTATAGGGTTTTTAGCTTCTGAAGGGTTTATAGAAAATTTTGACTGGATAAAAAAAATTGATAGGCATGAAGGACAAAAAAATTTCTTTTTGCAAAAAATTTCGGTAGAAACTAAAAAAGATAATATAAGAATTAGCGGCAACTACTATATAGGTTCTGGTTGCGGGAGCTTGGCTAACCTTATAGAAATTAACGAGCTAAGTAAGCTGGAGGGGAATAGCAGCCTTTTGCCAGCAGTGATATTTGGATTAAGTAATTACGTCAAGAAATACCAGGTAAACAAGAAAAAATATGGCGGTTTTCATGCTGCAGCTTTATTTGACTTTAAAGGCAAACTAATTTGTATATATGAAGATATAGGCAGACATAATTGCCTCGACAAGATTTTTGGGCATTCTCTTTTAAATGGTATTGGGATGGATAAGAAAATTGTTTATACTTCTGGAAGGATAGCAATTGATATTATAAAAAAAGTTGCAAAAATGAGGTTACCTGTTATTATAACTAACTCCTCTATAACCCATAAGGCAGCAAAGTTGGCGGAAAGCCTAAATATTACTGCAATAGGTTATGCAAGGGGCAAGAGGTTTAATGTTTATAGCGGTTTTGAAAGAATAACCAATAGCTAGAAAGGTTTATTTTGAAAATTTTATTTCTAGGGGATATTTTCGGAAGGCCAGGCAGAAAAATACTGAGAGAAGAACTAGAAAACATAGTTAAGGAAAAAGAAATAGATGTAGTTATTGCTAATGGTGAAAATGCAGCAGGGGGCTTGGGTATTACCCCTAAAATATGTGATAATCTTCTAAACCTGGGGATAGATGTCATTACCGGTGGAAACCATATCTATAAGAAGAAGGAAATATACAGTTATATTGAAAAACAGCCCAAGCTATTAAAGCCTGCAAACTATCCACCTGATACTCCAGGTAATGGTTCCTATATCTTTTCTAATGTCAAAATTAAAAACAGGAAGGTAGCAGTTATTAATATTTGTGGGAGGGTTTTTTTAGAAAACCTGGATTGCCCGTTCAGAAAAGTCGAAAAGGTACTGGGAGATTTAAGAAAAGAAACAAATATTATAATAGTGGATTTCCATGGCGAGGTAACATCGGAAAAAATTGCCATGGGCTGGTATCTGGATGGTAAAGTTAGTGCGGTTATTGGTACCCATACTCATGTGCAAACTGCAGATGATAAAATTCTTCCCCAGGGTACTGCATATATAACGGATGTAGGGATGGTAGGTCCAATGGATTCAGTAATAGGGGTTAGAAAAGATATTATAATCAATAGGTTTTTAAAAAATATGCCCCAAAAATTTGTAGTTGCAAATGATGATATCTGGATTAATAGTGTTATCGTTGATATAAACACAAGATCCGGGAAAGCGAACTCAATTGAGAGATACAATGTAAGCAATGATAAGTAATTCAGACCTTCTATATACATTCTATTTGTATTGTATCCGTGAATGCTGTCCTAGTTATGGAAATGTAAATATATACAATCTGAATAATAATTTTATAGTATCTATATTGCAATGAACATTAACTCTGGCTAATTTAATAATTTGGTTTTTTTTGGCTATTGAAATTTTAAAAAGCAGAATATTAATAATCTCTTAAATTCTTCCATATGTTTTAGTTAGGTTATAAAGGTTTTCCTTAATTTTGCTGTCTTCTAACTGGTTATCCGAAAGTTTCCAGCGCCAATTATTCTCTGCTTTTGAGGGAAAGTTCATCCTGGCTTCTTTCCCAAGGCCTAATAGGTCTTGCATAGGTATAATTGTATTGTCGGAAACTGACATCATTGCTAACCTGGCTAATTCTAAACTAACATTACTACTGCTGATTTCTTTTCCCAAATATTCAGATAACCTCTTTTTTTCATCATCGGTTGCTTCTGTTTCAAACCAGCCTTTTGCAGTGTTGTTGTCATGGGTTCCGGTATATACGAAAGAGTTTCTTGGGTAATTATGGGGCATATATGGGTGGTCATCCTCACTGAAAGCAAACAATAATACCTTCATACCTGGCAGGTTATATGTCTTCATTACTTCCCGTACGTCCTCAGTTATAATGCCTAAATCTTCTGCAATTATGGGCAAATTAGGGAAATTACTGGTAAGCACATTAAAAAAATCTTTGAAAGGCACTTCTGCCCATTTACCATTTATGGCATTTTCTTCACCTGCAGGTATTTGCCAGTACGCTACAAGGCCTCTAAAATGGTCAATCCTGCTAATATCAAAAAATTTGAAATTATGTGATAGCCTGTCTATCCACCACTTATAGCCTGTGTTTTTAAGCTCATCCCAGTTAAAAACTGGATTTCCCCAAAGTTGGCCGGTTTCACTATAATAATCAGGGGGAACCCCTGCCATATACAGAGGCCTTTTTTCATCAGAAAGCTTAAATATATTAGGATTGGCCCAAACATCTGAGCTGTCAAAGCAAATATAAATAGGAATATCACCAATAATTTTAATATCTTTTTGGTGGCAATATTCATATAAGCTATGCCATTGTCTGAAAAACAAATACTGGCAGAATTTGTAATAATTTATTTGACTACTGAATTCTTGCTCAATCTCTTTTAATGAATTTTCCTCCCTGTCTCTTAAGGGGACAGGCCACCTATCCCAGCTCTTATCGGAGATTTGGCTTTTAATAGTTAAAAATAGGGAATAGTCATTCAACCAGGAGCTATTTTCCTGGCAAAAGCTATAAAAATCTCCGTTTTGCTTGAATTTTGAAAAGGCTTTTTTTAACAGGTTCTTTTTAAAAACAGTAACCTTGTGGTAGTCTACATAAGGGCTGGTGGGGATGCTTTCAAGATCTTCTTTATCTACCAGGCCTTGTTGCTGTAAAATTGTGGGATTTATAAAAAGTATATTACCTGCAAAAGCAGAGTTGCTGCTGTAAGGTGAATTTGACATGGACAGGCTGGTAGGGTTTAAGGGAAGCATTTGCCAGTATTTTTGTTTTGTTTCATTTAAAAAATCCACAAATCTGTAGGCATATTTTCCAAAATCGCCAATGCCATAAGGTGACGGAAGTGAAGATATGTGTAAGAGAATCCCGTTTGCCCTTGCCATTTTATCCTCCTTTTGCCAGTAATAGTGAAACAGGAAAATTATTTAAAATATCGCCAATATAAAACTTTTTATTGGTATTTATTTTTTCTCCGGTTATTAAATTTTTTAAATAAGCAATATTACCTTCTATATTAATATTGGTATCTTTCCAAACTTCTTTGCCCATGGGCAGTTGGTTTTCTCCAATAATACTGGTTAAGAATCTTGGGGCTATGACCAATAGAGTATCACTCCCGTATTTATAACCAAAACTTACAATATTGTTTCCAAACATTCCGCTGGCATTAAAACTTGTATATCTGCCCCTGGAAAAAAAATCTTTAAATTGTTTTCTTTGCTTAATTAATTTATAAGTTAAAAATAGTTTGATTCTGCCGTCTTCTTTGTTGTCCAGGAGCTCAGGCAACAGGTGACTTAATTTTTTTTCCTCCTTTATTATTCTATCTAAGAGTTTTATTCTTTTTCCAAAATTAACTTCCTTCCTGTTATCTGGATCTACCAAATTTAGATCCCATAATTCAGTTCCCTGGTAAAAATCCGGGATCCCGGGGGAAGTTATTTTTATAACCAGTTGGGACAAGGAATTAAAAATCCCGTAGTGGGAGATTTTTCCAAAAAACTTAGTAAAGTTGTCCATAAAATTTCTGTCTGCCAGTAACTTTTCAAAAAATTTTTTAAATGCTTCTTCATATTCTTCATCTGGCTTTATCCATGCAGTGTGTACTTTAGCCTCCCTTACTGATTTTACCAGGTAGTCTTTTATGCGTTTTGTATAGTTTTCCAGGTCGAAATTTTGGTAAGGATAACTTCCTATAAGGGTTTGATAAAGAAAATATTCATCATTTTTGTCCGGATAAAACTGTCTGCCTACTTTTTCTTTTTTGCTTTTATTTATTTTTTTCCAGTACTTTAATGCACTTTCCCATTGATCTGGTATTTCTGATAATACATTTATCCTCGCCCTTATATCTTCTCCCCTTTTTGTATCATGGGTAGAGGTAGCATTTAATGAATGTGGCCACTTTTTATGCCTGAATTCATTAAATTTGTAAAACTCATCCAAACTTATCCCAAAACTGTCTGGAAACCCCCCCACTTCATTTAGGGAAATTAAAGGGTCATAAATATAGAAAGCAGTGTCTTCTAGGCCTTTTGCCATAAGTGGCCCACTTAATTGCTGAAACTTTAATATGAAGTTCTTTATGTCGTGGTTGCTTTTACTGGCAAAGATCCTGCGTAGAAAATTTAGCTCGTAGACGAGATCTGGATTTTTTTGTATTGATTTAGATATAGCTTCTTTAATATATTTTTTGCTATATTTTCCATGGGTTTTGGAAAAATATGTCCTGTATACAGGGAGAAAGCATAAAATTTCTCCAACTGCCCTTTTTAGGGCAGGGAATGACATATCTTCAAGCTTTTCTGTTTTTTTTGCAATTCTTCTAATATACAGGGTTAGGTTATCAAGGTCTCCATTCATGTGTTTGTATAATATGAGCCGTTTT